>NZ_DLTK01000099.1:0-8493 GCF_002500885.1 Brevundimonas sp. UBA7838 | reverse complement strand
CTTCGGCATCGGCGGCGGCTTTCTGATCGTGCCCGGCCTGATGGCGTCGACGGGCATGAGCCTGGCGACCGCCCAGGCGACGTCTTTGCTCAGCGTGGCTGCGTTCGGCGCGACCACGGCGGGCAACTATGCGCTGTCGGGCTGGGTCGATCCGGGCCTGGTCGCCGCCATGGCGGTCGGCGGGGTCGCCGGGACGGCGGCGGGTCTGCCGCTGGCGCGTCGGCTGGGGACGAACGCCAGGCTTGGGCGCATCCTGTTTGCGGGTCTGATCCTGGTGGTCGCCGCCTATGTCGCGGTGCGCGCCCTTCTGGCGCTCTGAGACCTCTGTTCAGCGGGCCGTCTTTCGACGACAGTTCCGCCCATGACCGACGCCAGACTGGAGATCGCCGCCGGCTTTGCTACTATGCAGGGGCCCAAGGCGGATAATCAGGATTTCGGCGGCGTCCATATCGGCACGGCGGCTGAGCAGCGCGAGCATGGGGTGGTGGCGGTGATCGCCGACGGGGTGTCGGGATCGAAGGCCGGGCGGATGGCGGCAGAGCTGACGACGCGCAGCTTCATCGACGGGTATCTGGATCAGAATCCGCTGAACGGCATCGCCGCCAACGGCATCAAGGCGCTGCGGGGGTTCAACCGCTGGCTACATTCGCGCGGGCGGATCGATCCGGCGATGGAGGGGGCGGCGACGACCTTCACGGCCCTGATCCTGCGCGGGCGCGAGGCGACGGCGCTGCATGTGGGCGACAGCCGGGCCTGGCATTTCCGCGACGGGGTTCTGACGCGGCTGACCGAGGACCACACGCGGGCCCAGCAGGGGCTGAGCCATGTGCTGTACCGCGCCGTCGGCATCGAGGCGGATGTGAAGCTGGATGTGCGGCAAGTGCGGCTGGAGCCGCACGATCGGCTGCTGCTGACCACCGACGGGGTGCATGGGGTGCTGGCCGATGCGATGATCGCGGGCCTGTTGGGACGGCGCAGTTCGCCCGACGCGGACGCCAAGGCGATCTTGGCCGAGGTCGAGGCGGCGGGGCCGCGCGACAACGCCACCGCCATCGTCATCGACGTGGTCCGCACCGGCGCGCCGGACTGGGAGGCGATCACGGCCGAGGCGGAAGGCTTGGCCATCCTGCCGCCGCCCGCCGTGGGCGATAATGTCGATGGGTTCGCGCTTCAGCGGATCGTGGCGGACGGGCGCTATACGACCCTGTTCCTGGCGAAGGACACCTTGGGCGACGCAGGCGCGGTGGTGCTGAAGTTCCCCAAGCCCGCCGTGGTGTCCGAGCGCGGGGCGCGCACCGCCTTCCTGCGCGAGGCCTTTATAGGGCGGCGCATCGACAGCCCCTTCGTCGGCAAGGTGCTGAGCCTGGATGCGGGCCGTCAGAGCCGCCTCTATATCGCCCAGCCCTTCCATGCCGGACAGACCCTGCATGCGCGGTTGGCGGAGGAAGGGCCGTTCGAGATCGCCGACGGGATCGGCGTCGCGCTGCGCCTGTCGCGCGCCGTGTCGGCCCTGCACCGGGCGGGAGTGACGCACCGCGACATCAAGCCGGACAATGTGATCCTGGAGACACAGGGCGGGCTGAAACTGGTCGACCTGGGCGTCGCGCGATTGCGGCTGGCCGAGGAGTTCGCCGAGGCCGAGGCGCCGGGAACCGCCGGCTATAAGGCGCCGGAAATGTATGCGGGCGAGAGCGGCGACGCCGCCACGGATCAGTTCGCCCTGGGGGTGACGCTGTATCGCCTGTTCACCCGCACCTATCCGTGGGGCGAGGTGGATCCGGCCGATGCGCCGCGCTTCGACCGGGCGCCCGCGCCGCCTACGCGACATCGGCCGGATATGCCCGCCTGGCTGGAGGCGGCCATCATGCGCGCCGTCGCCGTCGATCCGAACGAGCGGTTCGAGGATGTGGAGGAACTGATCCATGTGCTGGAGACCGGCAGCGCCGTCGCCGCCCCGCCGCCGCGCCAACTGTCCTTGATCGAGCGTGATCCAGTGCGGTTCTGGCAGGGGGTCAGCCTGGTCCTGCTTATCGCTTTTCTGGTGTCGATGGCGACGCGCTAGGGCGGCCTACGTTCAGCCTAAGCCTTTGGATGTGCGACATTTGGCGATGGGAACTCGAGGGAACCTGTGGCCGCCTTCGGCTTTTGTGACGGCGAGCGGGGATGTCGCGCCCGCACTTTCGGCACGAAAGCCTCCCCAAATGATCAAGACCCTCGCCTCCAGCGCCCTGGCCCTGGCCATGGTTTCCACCCCCGCCCTGGCGCAGTCCGTCGCCCCCGACTGGTCCGGCCCCTACATCGGCATCTTCGGCGGCTACAACCAGTCGAACGATGACGGCGACGAGATCCTGCGCTTCGACCGCAATCTGGACGGCAACTACGGCGACCAGGTCACCACTGTGCCCATCGCCCCCGCCACCGTCGGAACCAACGCCTTCAGCCCCGGCTTCTGCGGCGGCATGGCGACCAGCACCGTTCCCACCACGGGATGCCGTGACGACAACGACGGTGTCGAAGCGGGCGTGCGCGCCGGTTACGACATGCAGTTCGGCAACTTCGTGGTCGGCGCCCTGGCCGAATACAGCGTCAACAATGTCCAGGATTCGGTGACCGGCTTCTCGACCACCCCGGCCTTCTACACCTTCACGCGCGAGCTGGAGAGCACGGCGGCCGCCCGCCTGAAGCTGGGCTACGCCTATGGACCGGCCCTGATCTATGGCACCGGCGGTTACGCCTATGGCAAGTTCGAGAACAAGTTCCGCACCTCGAACCAAGCGAACAGCTTCACCGAAACCAGCGAAGGCGATGACGGCGACGGCTGGCAGGCCGGCGGCGGCGTGGAATACGCCCTGGGCCGCGGCCTGACGGTCAGCGGCGAATACCTCTACACCTCGCTGGACGTCGACAGCCCGGTGATCCGCGTCGGCAATACCGGCACGACCCCGGCGACGAACCCGTTCATCCTGGCGCCGAACACCACGGGCACGGACATGGTGCGCGGCAACGGTCGCTTTGGAACGCACATGTTCCGCATCGGCATGAACTACCGCTTCTAATCGTCAAGCGGGGCGGTCTGGCCTCAGGCCCGGCCGCCCTGGCTCGACAGCATGGCCGCGTCCACGCCCAGCTGGGCCAGGGCGCGTGTCCATTTCGACGTGTGTTCGCCGTCGAAAATCAGGTCCAGATCGGCGTCCGCAGTCAGCCAGACGTTGTCGGCCAACTCTTCCTCCAACTGTCCTTCGCCCCAGCCGGCGTAGCCCAGCAGCAAGGCGGAGCGGCGCGGACCGGCGACCTCGTCGGTCATGGCGGCCAGCGCCTCTCGCGTGCCGGTCATCGCCAGACCGTCGCCGAAGGCCAAGGTGTCGTCGCCGACTGTCCAGTCGTCGGTGTGCAGGACGAAGCCGCGCTCGCGCTCGACCGGTCCGCCCATCAGGACCGCGCGACCGATGGATTGATCGGGCGCCGGCGCGTCCAGCTTGTCCAGAACCGTCTTCAGATCGACGCCCGGCGCCGGACGATCCAGCCGCAGGCCCATGGCGTGATCCGGCCCGTGGGCGCAGATCAGGATGACGGCGTGTTCGAACCGGGCGTCGTCGATCCCGGGCATGGCGACCAGCAGTCGGCCGGTCAGGGTGGAGGCTTCGCTCATGATCCTGGCATCATCCGTCCGGAAAGCGGCGCAAGCAAGCCGAACCGGCGCTTGCGGTGTCGCCCGTGGTGTCTATGTGTCGCACACGGCCGTTCAAACGCGCCGGCCTCAAACCTCAGCGAGACAGACATGACCATTCAGATCGGCGATCGCATCCCCAACGCGACCTTCGCCCAAGCGACCGCCGAGGGCCCCAAGCCCGTCAGCACCGACGACATCTTCGCCGGCAAGACCGTGGCCCTGTTCGCCGTGCCCGGCGCCTTCACCCCCACCTGCTCGGCGCGCCACCTGCCGGGCTTCAAGGATCACTTGGCCGACATCCAGGGCAAGGGCGTCGATACGGTCGCCTGCATCTCGGTCAACGACGCCTTCGTCATGAAGGCCTGGGCTGAAAGCCAGGGCATCACCGACGACAGCATCGTCATGCTGGCCGACGGCAACGGCGAGCTGACCCGCGCCCTGGGTCTGGTGCTGGACGGTACGGGCTTTGGCCTGGGCGAGCGCTCGCAGCGCTATTCCATGCTGGTCAAGGACGGCGTGGTCGAGCAGCTGAACATCGAGCAGGGCGGCGAGTTCAAAGTGTCGTCCGCCGAGCATCTGCTGGCGCAGCTTTAAGTTGGATCAATCCACGCTACCGCTTTGCTACTTGAGCGTGGATTGATCGTGAACTCGGATGTGTTCAGCCCCGAGAAGCGCAGCGCCGTGATGCGTCGCGTGAAGGGGTGGGATACATCGCCGGAACTGGCCGTGCGCAGGATCCTGCGCACGGCCGGGATCGGCTATCGGCTGGGCGGCATGGGTCTGCCGGGCCGTCCGGATGTGGTGATGAAAGGCCGCAAGGTCGCCCTGTTCGTCCACGGCTGCTTCTGGCACGGCCATGAGTGCCCGCGCGGCGCGCGTCAGCCCAAGACCAACGCCGATTACTGGATCGCCAAGATTGACCGAAACCGCGCGCGCGACGCCGCCGCTGGTCAGGCGCTGGAGGCGTCAGGCTGGCGCGTGGTAATCGTCTGGGAATGCGAGATGAAACAGCCTGATTTCGCCGCGCGCCTGATCGCGACCGTTCGGGGTCAGGCGGCCTCGGTCGCGGCCTGAGCGGCGGTGTCGTTCAAGACGTGCTGCAAGGCGCCGATCAGAGCGGGCGGCGTCAGGGGCTTGGAGACGAAATAGGCCATGCCGGCCGCCTGACAGGCCGCGACGTCCTCGGGCGCGGTGTCGGCGGTGACGGCGACGACCGGGGTGGCGGCGTTGGGTCCGCCGCCGGCGCGCAAGCGACGCGTCGTCTCGCGCCCGTCCAGTTCGGGCATCCGGACATCCATGAAGATGACGTCGAACACCGCCTCCTGACAGCGTTCCAGCGCGATCATGCCGTCGGCGGCGGTGGTGATCTCGCAGCCCAGCGGCTGAAGGATCAGCTGCACGGCGCGGCGGTTGATATCGTGATCGTCCACGACCAGCAGGCGCAGCGGTTGGTCTTCGACCTCGTCGGCGACCGCAGGCGTCGAGGCGACCGGCTCGGGCTCAGGCTCCGGCGCGACGGGCGCGGGTGCCACGACGGCCGGTGTCAGCGAGCGGGCGATGTCCAGGCGGCTTTGGTCGACGACCTCGACGATCTGAACCGCCTCGTCTCCGCGCGGCAGGATCAGCGAGACGGTGAAGCGCGAGCCCTGACCCGTCGCGCTGCGGACCGTCAGTCGGCCGCCCATCAGGTCGATCAGATTGCGGCTGATCGCCAGCCCCAGGCCCGAGCCGCCGTAGCGGGCGGAGACGCCGTCGGCGGTCTGATCGAACGGGGTGAACAGGCGGGCCAGCTGATCGGTCGTCATGCCCGGACCCGTGTCCACGATCTCGAACAGCAGGGCGTAGCCCGAGGGCTCCTCGGGCCAGGCCTGGACGCGCAGGGTGATCTGGCCCTGCTCGGTGAACTTCATGGCGTTGGACATCAGGTTGTTCAGCACCTGACGGATGCGCATGACGTCGCCCTTGACGTGGCGCGGCATGGCGGAGGCGCCCTCGATGCGCAGCTTCAGCCCTTTGGCGTCGGCGACGCCGCGCCACAGCATCAGGGTCTGGGCCAGCATTTGTCGCAGGTCAAAATCCTTGGCCTCGACCGTCATCCGCCCGGCGCCGATCCGGGTGTGGTCCAGCAAGTCGTCCAGCAGGGCCTTCATCATCAGGCCGGCGTCGGTGATCAGATTGGCGCTGTTGCGCGACTGGGCGTCGGGCGTACGCAGCTCGGCGGCGCCGGCCAGGATCGCGCCGATCGGGGTGCGCAGGTCATGGCCGATGGCGGCCAGGAAGGTCGTGTGGTCGGCCAGGCTGCGCTCGGCCCTGAGACGGGATTCCTCGGCCAGGGCATGGGCGCGAACGACGGTGACGCTGGCCTCGACCATGCGCTGGCCGGTGATGGCGACATAGAAGGTGAACAGCACCACGGCCGCAGCCGCCGACATGACCAGCGGGCCGGGCGCATTCAGCGCATAGACGAAGAAGGGGGTCGCCAGAAGGAAGCCGACCTGGGGCGTGAGGCCGGCGATCATCACGGCCTGGCATCGGGTGGCGTTCACGATCGCCGTCAGCATGACCGCAGTCAGCATCAGCACCGCGCAGACGCCCCCAACCGCGCCGCCGATCCACCAGAGAACCAGGGAGAGGGAGGAGAAGACGGCCGAATTGACGAAGGTGACCGCCAGGGTCGCCACTTTGCGGCCCGTGGACAGCGCGTCGGGACCTTTCAGGATCGGTCGATAGACGACCATCTCCATCGCCTGGACCGCCATATACAGGATGACCCAGCCGAAGGTGAACCGCACCCCGACCATCGGGGTCACGACCAGGGCGATCGCCGCCGCCGCCACGAGCCGTTGCACCGCGGCGCCCGAGCGTTGGCGAACGGCGGCGGTCCAGCTGCTTTCAGCGATATCGACAGCGGTCGATTTCATTCAGGCTCTCGAATGACGAACGCAGGTCGCTCGCATCGGTCACCCTAGACGTGTCGACACTAACGCTCCGTCAACGAGGCGCGCCGACCGCGTCTGTTACTGCGGAAAAACCGTCAGCGCGAAGGCGGGCGGCCAGGTCACGCTTGATGCGGGCGACCAGGCCGGGGCCCTCGTAGATCAGGGCGGAATAGATCTGGACCGCCGATGCCCCCAGGCGGATGCGGGCATAGGCCTCGGCCCCGCTGTCGATGCCGCCGACGGCGATTAGGGGCAGACGACCGGCGGCGGCCTCGGCCGCCGCGCGCAGGGCCTTTTCCGCAAAGGGACGGATGGGCGCGCCGGACAGGCCGCCGGTTTCGTGCGCGTCCTGCGAGCGCAGGCTCTCGGGACGTTCCAGCGTGGTGTTGGAAACGATCAGGCCGTCGATCCGATGGGCCAGCGACGCCTCGACGATCATGCCGATCTCTTCGGCGATCAGATCGGGCGCAATCTTCAAAAAGACCGGCACGCGGTCAGGCGCGACAGCCGGCCGGGCGGCGTCGATGCGGCCCAAAAGGTCGTCCAACTGCTCGCGGCCCTGAAGCGTGCGCAGGCCCGGCGTATTGGGCGAGGAGATATTGACGGTGAAGTAGGCGGCGCGGCCGGCGAGGCGTTGCAGACCGGCGACATAGTCAGCCGCCTTGTCCTCGGTGTCCTTGTTGGCCCCCAGATTTGCGCCGACGACGACGCCCGTCGGGCGCTGGTCCAGCCGCTCGGCGAAGGCGTCGAGCCCGGCGTTGTTGAACCCCATCCGGTTGATGATCGCCCGGTCCTCGCTGAGGCGGAACAGGCGCGGCTTGGGATTGCCGGGCTGGGGCCGGGGCGTGACCGAGCCGCACTCGACGAAGCCGAAGCCGAGGCGCGACAGGCCGCGCAGGGCCTCGCCATTCTTATCCAGACCCGCCGCCAGACCGACCGGATTGGGCAGGTCCAGCCCCGCCAGCCGTGTTCTCAGGATTGGATCGTCGACGGGCGGGGCGGGCAGGGGGGCGAGCGCCAGCCCCTTGATCGCCATTTGGTGCGCCTGTTCCGGGTCCAGCCGACGCAGCAGGGCTGCGCCGAGATCAGTCAGGCTCATGCGTCGTCCTCGAACGCCATCTCGCCGTCGGCCGTGACCGAGAAGGCGCGCGAGGCCGTGACGGCGCCGACGGGCAGGGGGGCGTAGAGATGCGGGAACAGATCGCCGCCGCGCGACGGCTCCCAGATCAGGTCGTCGCCGAACCCGCTGAGATCGACGGTCAGCAGCAGCAGGTCGCCGCGCCCGGCGAAATGCCGCCGTGCAGTTTCGGCCAGTTGCGCCGCTGTCGACATGTGGATGTAGCCGTCGGCCAGATCGACCGGCGCGCCGTCATAGCGGCCCTCGGCGACGGCGGCGCGCCATTCGGCGGTGTCGACGATCTTGTAGGCGACGTCTGTCATGCGGATGGCGCGCCCAGCGACCGCGGCGTCAGGAAGCCTTCGTAGGTGCAGCGCCCCGCGACATCGACGCTGAACAGGGCGGCGGCGCCGGTCGGGAAGCCGGCCGACAGCTTATCCACCACGGCCGGCGAGGCGGCGCTTTCGATCAGATATTCGGCGGCCAGGACATGGACGCCCGGATTGTGGGCCAGGATCAGCAGGCAGCCGGCCTCGTCCTCGCTGGCCTCGACGAAGCGGCGGATTACGTCGGAGGGGGCGTTGTAAAGGGCGTCCTCGTCGCGGACTTCCACATCGCCGAACGCGTCGTGCATCTGCTCCCAGGTCTGGCGGGTGCGCACGGCGGTGGACACCAGCGCCAAGTCCGGCTTCAGCCCCCGCTCGGCCAGGGCGCGCCCCATCAGCAGAGCCTCGGCGCGGCCGGCGGCCGACAGGGGGCGGGCTTCG
>NZ_DLTK01000014.1:3791-4043 GCF_002500885.1 Brevundimonas sp. UBA7838 | reverse complement strand
CGATCCAGTTCCTCGATTTCGCGCGAGCCGGCCTGGGTTTCGGCTCCGGCCGCCGGATCGGCGCCGCGGCGCGCGCCGGTCAGCACCAGAAGGGCGGCCAGGGCCGCCGCCAGTCCCGTCATTATCCAGAACACGATCATCTTCGCCGTCTAACCCATCTGCGAAGGTCGGGCGAGGCGTCGTTTCAGCCCAGCCGCGCCATTTCCGCTGAGGCTGCGCGTCGCCTGACCGCGCGCGCCGCCTCCAGCGCCT
>NZ_DLTK01000014.1:0-3591 GCF_002500885.1 Brevundimonas sp. UBA7838 | reverse complement strand
CGCGCGCCGCCTCCAGCGCCTCGATCACGGTCAGGAACCGCGCCGCGACCCCGATCAGACGCAGCACGTGGTCCGGATTTTCGGCCTCGCCGTCCGACAGACTGTTCAGCGCCTCGTCGGACCAGGTGGAGAGGTAGTCGGTCAGGTCGGCCTTCAGTCCCGAGCGATCGGCTTCGCAGCCGAAGGTGACGGCCGCGCCGCGCAGGGCCGCCACCGCCGCCAGCAAGGCCGCCGCAGCCTCGATCGGTTCGCCCTCGGCCGGCGCCTCCAGCCACGGCGACATCCGCGTCATGCGTCCGGTGATGACCTGACGCTTCATCGGCAGGGCGGCGTGGACGGCGCTGGAGGCGGACTTCATCAGACCCGAAAGCTGGCCCGACACCTGGACCCGCGCCATCCGCGCCGCCTTGCCCCAGCTTGAGTCGGGCCGCACCTGCAGGCTGAGGTCCATCTCGGCCAGCACGCCCGCGCACCAGTTGACGTCGTCCACCACGCCCAGCATCGCGGTCTCGCCCAGCGACGATCGGACCACGCCGGCGATCTTCTGCACCCGCGCCTGAACGGAAGTCAGCAGCCGCTCGACGAAGACGCCCATATCGGAATGGCTGAGGGTGATTTCACGGTCGGCGAGCCGGCTGGTCCGCGTCACGACCCGCAGCATCCGCTCGGCGTCGGCCACATGAGCGAACAGGATGTCGATCATGCGCCGCCCGCCGTCCGGCGACATCGCCAAACAGTCCTGAATCAGCAGCCTCAGCCCCGCCAGCTGGTTGTCGTCGGGGCGTTCCAGCCAGACGGGCAGGCGCGGCAAGGCGCTGCGGGCCAGAGGCGTCAGGTCGAAACAGCCGGCCAGTTCGACCGGAGTGGATGGCGGCTGGTCGTCGGCCGGGCGCTGAAACTCCGGCCAGACGTCGCGCGGCCGGTCGCGCAGCACGGCGGCCGCCTTTGCGCACAGCCGATCAGCGGCCAGGGTCCATTCGCCGTCCACGGCCACGGCGCCGTCAAGAAGGGGCAGGAAATTCTCCTCGCCCCGCACCGCCTCGCGCCAGACCCGTTTCAGAACCGGAGGCGGAAAGGCCAAGGCTGGCACGCCGTCGGCGCGCGGTTGAAACAGCGGCAGCAGGGGCGCAAACGCCGTGCCGCGACGGGCGCGATCGCGCGCCTCTGCGGCGACGATGTTCGCCAGCTCGGCCGCCTTGTCGCCCTTCAGCGCCGCCACGGCTGCGCCCAGCATACCCAGCGATGCGTCGGGACAGGCCTCGACGATCGCCGTCAGAGCGGCGTGGTGGGCGGCGGACAGGGACGGCACGAAAGCTCCTGCCAAAACTCAACTCAGGCCGGCACCGTGCGACAATCGGGTTAACAACGACTTGGCGTCTATTGAGCGGCGCCGCCACTTGAGTCAGGCGTCAGGCACGCCATATTGCCGCCACACCCGGCCCGCGCCGCCGCGCGCGCCGGAAAGGAAAGCCTATGCCCGTAATCGAGATCGACGGCCTGACCAAGACCTACAAGTCGGGGCATCAGGCGCTGAAGCGCATCGACCTGACGATCAACAAGGGCGAGATTTTCGCCCTGCTTGGTCCGAACGGCGCGGGCAAGACCACGCTGATTTCCATCGTCTGCGGCATCGTCACGCCCACGACCGGGACCGTGGTCGCCGACGGCCATGACATCCAGTCCGATTTCCGCGCCGCCCGCACCAAGATCGGTCTGGTGCCGCAGGAGCTGACCACCGACGCCTTCGAGACCGTGCTGGCCACCGTCACCTTCAGTCGGGGCCTGTTCGGCAAGGCGCCGAACCCCGCCTTCATCGAGGGCGTGCTGAAGGACCTTTCGCTGTGGGACAAGCGTGACGCCAAGATCATGAACCTGTCGGGCGGGATGAAGCGGCGGGTGATGATCGCCAAGGCCCTGAGCCACGAACCTGACATCCTTTTCCTGGACGAGCCGACCGCCGGGGTCGATGTCGAGCTGCGCCGAGACATGTGGGCCATGGTCAGAAAGCTGCGCGAGCGCGGCGTCACCATCATCCTGACGACCCACTACATCGAGGAGGCCGAGGAAATGGCCGACCGGGTGGGCGTGATCCTGAAGGGCGAACTGATCCTAGTCGAGGAAAAGTCGGCTCTGATGAAAAAGCTGGGCAAGAAGACCCTGACGCTGAACCTGATCGAGCCGTTGGCGGCCCTGCCCGCCGACCTGTCCGACTGGGACCTGACGCTAAAGAACGAGGGCGGCGAACTGGAGTACAGTTTCGACGCCAACGCCGATGACACAGGCGTGCCGTCGCTGATCCGCCGGCTTGAGGCGCTGAACATCGGCTTCAAGGACTTGAACACCCGCCAGAGCTCGCTGGAAGACATCTTCGTCAGCCTGGTCCACCAGAACGGAGCAGCGGCATGACCTTCAACGGATACGGCGTCTGGGCCATCTATCGCTTCGAGATGGCGCGTGCGCTGCGCACCCTATGGCAGAGCGTGGTCACCCCGGTGATCACCACGGCCCTGTATTTCGTCGTCTTCGGCGGCGCGATCGGCAGCCGGATGCAGCAAGTGGACGGCGTGCCGTACGGCGCCTTCATCGTGCCAGGCCTGATCATGCTCAGCCTGTTCACACAGTCGATCTTCAACGCCTCATTCGGCATCTACTTCCCCAAGTTCACGGGAACGATCTACGAAATCCTGTCGGCGCCGGTGTCGTCGCTGGAGATCGTGCTGGCCTATGTCGGCGCGGCGGCGACCAAGTCGGCGGTGCTGGGGCTGATCATTCTGGCGACGGCGGCCTTCTTCGTGCCGCTGCAGATCCTGCATCCGGTCTGGATGATGGCCTTCTTAATCCTGATTTCGGTGACCTTCAGCCTGTTCGGCTTCATTATCGGGGTCTGGGCCAATGGGTTCGAGCAGCTTCAAATGATCCCGATGCTGGTCGTGACGCCACTGACCTTCCTGGGCGGCGCCTTCTATTCCATCGACATGCTGCCGGACGGTTGGCGCACAGTGACCCTGTTCAACCCTGTGGTCTATCTGATCTCGGGCTTCCGCTGGGCCTTCTATGGTCAGGGGGATGTGGCCATCGGCGTCAGCGTCGCCGCCACACTGGGCTTCTTCGCCGTCTGCCTGGGCATCGTCATGTGGATGTTCAAGACCGGCTACCGGCTCAAGAACTGATCCGTCACGAAACGGGCCAGATCGCCAGCGATTGAGAAGACCATGTCCGACGACCAGAAGACCCCGCCCCAGCCCTTCGCCCGCAAACCGGTGACCTGGGGGCGTATGCCCGCGACGACCTTCCACGTCGGGCCGGTGCCGGTCGCGCCCAATCCGCTGGATCGCATTCCCAATCCGCCGCCGCGCAAGCCCACGCCGCAACAGCAGCAGGCCTCGATCCACACCCAGAGCCTGGCCTCCGGCGTCGCGCCGGCCAAGGGTCAGACGACGCCCGCCAATCCGGCCCCGCGTCCCGCGCCCCATCCGCAGGGGGCAAGCATCCTGGGCGGTTCGCTGATCCCGACGGCGCGCCCGGCCCAAGCCCAGCCTCAACCCCAGGCTCCGATGCCGCCGCAGTCCAGGCCGCAGCCGGCGCCGGCCG
>NZ_DLTK01000121.1:0-22436 GCF_002500885.1 Brevundimonas sp. UBA7838 | reverse complement strand
CCAAACCCGTGCCGTACGAAGCAGGACCATGACCAATCTTTATGCAGAAGCGTTATCGACTTTCGCCGCATTGTTTGAAGAGGCCAAGGCTGGCAAGGAGATCGATGCCACCGCGATGACGGTGGCAACCGCTGACCTGGATGGCCGCCCTTCGGCGCGTACCGTGCTGCTCAAGGCCTTCGATGAGCGTGGCTTCGTCTTCTACACGCATCTGGACAGCCGCAAGGGCCGTGAGCTGCATGACAACCGTGCGACCGCCTTGTTGTTCCTCTGGCGCAGCCTGCGCGAGGCGGGCATCCAGGTGCGGATCGAGGGCGATGCGCAGCTGGTCTCCGCCACCGAGGCCGACGCCTATTTCGCCAGCCGCGCGCGCGAAAGCCGCATCGGCGCCTGGGCCTCGGACCAGTCCCGCCCCCTGTCGGATCGCACGGTGCTGGAAGAGGCCGTGGGCCGCGAAACCGCGCGTTTCGATGGTCAGGAGGTGCCGCGCCCGTCCCACTGGACCGGCTGGCGCGTCGTGCCGCGCTCGGTCGAGTTCTGGCGCGATCGCCCGTTCCGTCTGCATGACCGACTGCGGTTCGACCGCGACGGCGAGGCCTGGCGCTCTGGCCGCCTCTGGCCCTGACCCGCGATCAGTCGCGGAACAGCAGCGATCCGTCGCCGTAGGAATAGAAGCGATAGCCGTCGGCGACCGCATGGGCATAGGCCGCCTTCATCGTCGCCGTGCCCGCAAAGGCGCTGACCAGCATGAACAGCGTCGACTTCGGTAGGTGGAAGTTGGTCATCAGCACATCGACCGCCCGGAACCGATAGCCCGGCGTGATGAAGATGGCCGTGTCGCCGTGGAACGGTTTGATCTCTCCGTCCTCGGCCGTCGCGCTTTCCAGCAGCCGCAGGGAGGTGGTGCCGACGCAGACGATGCGCCCGCCCTTTGCATGGACGGCGTTCAGGGCGGCGGCGGTTTCAGGCGATACCTCGCCCCACTCGCTGTGCATCTTGTGGTCGGCCAGGTCGTCGGCCTTGACCGGCAGGAAGGTGCCGGCCCCGACATGCAGCGTCACCGCATGGGTCGAGACGTCCTTGGCTCGAATGGCGTCCAGCAGGGCCGGGGTGAAATGCAGCCCCGCCGTCGGCGCCGCAACCGATCCGTCATGCTCGGCGAACACAGTCTGATAGTCCGACCGGTCGCGGTCGTCCTCGGGTCGTTTGGCGGCGATATAGGGCGGCAGGGGCATGACGCCGACATCGCGGATCGCATCGTCCAGCGCCGGTCCCGCGAGGTCGAAGGTCAGGGTGATCAGGCCGTCTTCCCCCTTGGCCGTCACCGTCGCATCCAGCCGACCCAGGTCGCAGGCGGCGTCGCTCGCGTTTCCAAAACGAACCCGATCCCCCGGCTTGATCCGCTTGCCGGGCTTCATGAAGGCGGACCAGACGTCGGGCGCGTCACGGTGGTGCAGCGTCGCCTCCACCTCGACCGTCAGGGTTTCGCCCTCGGCCCCGATCCGCTGACGCACGCCCGACAGACGGGCGGGAATGACCCGCGTATCGTTGAACACCAGGGCGTCGCCCGGCTGCAGGAAGTCCGGCAGATCGCGAATGACCCGGTCTTCCAGCGCGCCGCCTTTCACTACCAGCAGCCGTGCGGAATCGCGCGGATCGGCCGGGCGCAACGCAATCCGGTCTTCGGGCAGGTCGAAATCGAAATCGGCGGTCTTCATCGCGCGCTCTATAGGGCGCTCCGACGCGCCGCGCCACGCCGCGGCGCCCCGCCAGCGCATCGTCGGCGCCCCGCTGTTTGACTTCCAACGGGTTTTCGCCCCCGAACGGCGTCTAACCGACCGCGCCCCGGTCGTGTGTTAGACTGGCCGGCGATCTTTGACAGCGTAAGTTCAGGCGGAAGGGACGACCAAATCCCGCCCGCGCCTCACCCGGATGATGGCGTCAGATTAGACGGATTAGACACTTTAGACGGTGAATTCCCGTCCGCGGCCCAAGGCCTCACCGCCGCGCGATTAGACGAATTAGACTCTTTAGACGGTAAAATTCCCCGTCGACGTCTGATCTCAGCGGTAGCCCGGCGCGAACGCCCCGGCCCAGGCGCCATAGCGGTTCAGCGACAGGTCGCGGGTCTCGATCTCGGGCGCCTTGCCGTCGACCATGTCGGCCAGAACCCGCGCCGAGCCGCACGCCATGGTCCAACCCAGGGTGCCGTGGCCGGTGTTCAGATAAAGCCCCGGAACCTTGGTCGCGCCGATCACCGGCGTGCCGTCCGGCGTCATCGGACGCAGGCCCGACCAGTAACTGGCGCCCGCCAGGTCGCCGCCGCCGGGGAACAGGCTACCGACCGAATGGGCCAGGGTCTCGCGACGGACGGCGGGCAGGGTGTTGTTGTATCCCGACAGTTCCGCCATGCCGCCCACGCGGATGCGGTCGCCCAGGCGCGTGATCGCCACCTTGTAGCTCTCGTCCATCACGGTGGAGACGGGTGCCCGGTCTTCGTTCACGATTTTCGCCGTGATCGAATAGCCCTTCACCGGATAGACGGGCAGATTGAGGCCCAGCGGCTTGGCCATCATCGGCGAATAGGAGCCGAGCGCCAGGATCACCAGATCGGCCGTCATGGCGCCCTTGCTGGTCATGGCGCCGCTCGCGCGACCGTCCGTCATGGTGATCGACTGGATCTCGGTCCCGGTGTGGAAGACCACGCCGCGCTCCGCCGCCAGCTTCGCCAGGGCGTTGGTGAACAGGAAGCAGTCGCCGGTCTCGTCATGCGGCAGACGCAGACCCCCGACGAAATCGACGTTGGAGGCGGCCAGGCCCGGCTCGGCCGCGATACAGCCCGCGCGGTCCAGAACCTCGCACGGCACGCCGGCGGCCTTCAGCACATCGACGTCCTTGTGCACGTCGGCCAGCTGTTTTTCGGTACGAAACAGCTGCAGCGTGCCCTGCTGGCGACCGTCATAGGCGATGCCGGTCTCGCGGCGCAGCAGGTCGATCTGGTCGCGGCTGTATTCGGCCAGACGCACCATCCGGCTCTTGTTTAGCGCATAGCGTTCATGGGTGCAGTTGCGCAGCATGGCGACGGTCCAGCGCACCATGGCCATGTCCAGACGCGGGCGCACGATCAGAGGGGCGTGGCGCATCAGCAGCCACTTCATGGCCTTGACCGGGATCGACGGCGCGGCCCAGGGCGCGGAATAGCCCGGCGAAATCTGCGCGGCGTTGGCGAAGCTGGTTTCCAGCGCCGGACCGGCCTGCCGATCCACCACCGTGACCTCATGCCCGGCCTGGCTGAGATACCAGGCGGTGGTGACGCCGATGACGCCCGACCCAAGCACCAGAACCCGCATGTGACGTTCCCAAGCCCACTTTTGTTATTCGCCGCAAGCTAGCGCCGCATGGATCGACGATCCTGCCTGTTTGCGCAATGATTGGTCGCTGATAGAAGTCTGACGCAATAATCTGCGGCTAAATGGCGGAAACTTGTGTCCCTCCTCGATCCCCTCGACCAACGCCTCCTTCAACGGCTCCGCGCCGATGGGCGCATCAGCAATGCGGACCTGGCCTCCGCCGTCGGTCTGTCGCCTTCCGCCTGCCTGCGGCGCGTGCGGCGGCTGGAAGAGCGCGGGGTGATCCGGGGCTATGCCGCCGTCCTGGCCAACGACAGCGACGACGGCGTCGTCGCCTATGTCGAGATCACGCTGGAGAAGCAGACCGACGACCACATGCGCCGGTTCGAGGCGGCCGTCCGCAACCACCCGGAAATCCGCGACTGCTATCTGATGGCGGGCGAGGCCGACTACATCGTCCGCGCCGTCGCGCCCGACATCGCCGCCTATGAGGTGATCCACAAGGACGTCCTGTCGCGTCTGCCGGGGGTGTCGCGCATCCACTCCAGCCTGGCGATCCGCAATGTCCTGGCGGCCCGCGCCTGAAACGGGCTGAAACGGGCTGAACCTTCCGCCCCGGTCGGGTGTTGTGGCGGCATGAAAGCCCTCGACCTCCTCCCGTCCGCCCTCATCGGCGCTGTCGCCAGCGCCCGTTCCATGACTCCGATGGCGGCCCTCGCCACCGCCGAACTGGCGCACAAGCCCTTGCCCGGCCGCGTCTTCCTGCTGAACCGGCCGCTGTTCAAGTTCGGCGCCTTGGCTATGGGCGTCGGCGAACTGCTGGGCGACAAGATGAAGACCGCCCCCGATCGCACCGTCTTCCTGGGCTTGTTGGCGCGGGTCATGAGCGCGGGCATCGCCGGCGCCGCCCTGGCCCCGCGCGGCAAGGAGAAGCTGGGCGCCGGCCTGGCGGTCGGCACGGCCGTGCCGCTGGCCTATCTGACCCTCTCGGGTCGCAAGAAGGCCATGGCCCGCATTGGCCAGACCAAGAGCGGCCTGATCGAGGACGCCCTGATCGTCGGCGCCGGCGCATTGGTCGTCGGCCTGACCGTCTCGCGGTTCAACCGCCGCTAGCCGCTCGACAGCCGGGCCCCGGCGGCGATAGGTGAGGGACGTTTTCGAAGGACCCTAGCCCATGATCACCCGCATCCAGCCCGGCGCCCGCATGAGCGAGGCCGTCGTCCACGGCGACACCATCTATCTGTCGGGCCAGGTCGGCGAACCCGGCGACGACGTGGCGACGCAGACCCGAACGGCGCTTGCGGAGATCGAGGCCCTGCTGGCCGAAGCCGGCAGCGACAAGTCCAAGATCCTGATGGCCCAGATCTGGCTGGCGGATATCGCCGACTTCGAGGCGATGAACGGCGTCTGGGACGCCTGGATCGACACCGCCAACCCGCCGGCCCGCGCCACGGGCGAAAGCCGGCTGGCTTCTCCCGACTATAAGCTCGAGATCATCGTAATCGCCGCCAAAGCCTGATCGCGGTTGACCGGGCGGGATGCAGACTGCAAACCGCCGCCATGCTTCAGAACCTCGAAATCCTCGCCCGTGAGGCCAAGTCCTGGCCCTTCGAACAAGCCCGCAACCTGCTGGCCCATGTTCTGAAGAAACGGCTGGGCGAGACCGAGCGAGCCGAAGCGCGCGCCCTGATCGACGCCGGCAAGGCGGATGAAGCCCTGGCGGCCTTTCCCGCCTTGCAGCGCCCAGTGATCCTGGAGACCGGCTATGGCCCGTCGGGCCTGCCGCACATGGGCACCTTCGGCGAGGTCGCCCGCACGACCATGGTGCGCAACGCCTTTCGCGCCCTGACCGGCGACCACTGGCCCACGCGCCTGATCGCCTTCTCCGACGACATGGACGGCCTGCGCAAGGTGCCGGAAGGCGTGCCGAACCCGGAGATGCTGCGCGAGGACCTGCATCTATCCCTGACGCGGGTGCGCGATCCCTTCGGCACCCACGACAGCTTCGGCGCGCACAACAACGCCCGCCTGCGCGCCTTCCTCGACAGCTTCGGCTTCGACTATGAGTTCATGTCCTCGACCGAGACCTACAAGTCGGGCCGGTTCGACGCGACGCTGCTGACGCTTCTGGAACGGTTCGACGCGGTCCAGGCCATCATGCTGCCGACCTTGGGCGAGGAGCGCCGCGCCACCTATTCACCCTTCCTGCCCGTCAGCCCGATCACCGGCCATGTCCTGCAGGTTCCGACCCTGGCGCGCAACGTCGAAAAGGGCACGATCACCTTCGAAGACCCCGCCGGCGAACCGGGCAACCGAACCGAG
Organism: Brevundimonas sp. UBA7838; assembly: GCF_002500885.1. Taxonomy (NCBI): domain Bacteria; kingdom Pseudomonadati; phylum Pseudomonadota; class Alphaproteobacteria; order Caulobacterales; family Caulobacteraceae; genus Brevundimonas; species Brevundimonas sp. UBA7838. The sequence continues at coordinate 16,764 of NZ_DLTK01000121.1, read as the reverse complement.
GTGCCGGTCACGGGCGGCCATGTGAAGCTGCAATGGAAGCCCGACTGGGCCATGCGCTGGGTCGCGCTGGACATCGACTACGAGATGTCGGGCAAGGACCTGATCGAGAGCGTGCGCGAAAGCTCTAAGGTCTGCCGCGCCCTGGGCGGCACCCCGCCCGAAGGCTTCAACTACGAGCTCTTCCTCGACATCGAGGGCAAGAAGATCTCCAAGTCCAAGGGTAACGGCCTGACGATGGACGAGTGGTTGCGCTACGGCACGCCCGAGAGCCTGTCGTGGTACATGTTCCAGTCACCGAAGTCGGCCAAAAGCCTGCACTTCAACGTCATTCCGCGCGCCATCGACGACTATCTGGCCTTCATCGAAAGCTACAAGACCCAGGAGCCGGCCAAGCGGATCGACAACGCCGTCTGGTCGATCCATGCGGGCGATCCGCCGACCCACACGTCGCCGGTGTCCTTCGCCCTGCTTCTGAACCTGGTCGGCGTGGCCAACGCCTCGACCAAGGATCAGCTGTGGGCCTATTTCGCCAAATACCTGCCTGACGCCACGCCGCAGAACGAGCCGCTGCTGGATCGATTGATGGACCACGCGCTGAACTATTACGAGGACTTCGTGAAGCCTTCGAAGTCCTATCGGCTGCCGGCCGACAAGGAGAAGGCGGCGTTGCTGGACCTGGCCGAACGGCTGAAGGCGCTGCCGGCCGACACAACCGACGGCGAACTGATCCAGAACGAGGTCTATGCGGTCGGCAAGGCCCACGCTTTCGAGCCGCTGCGGGCGTGGTTCGGCGCGCTCTACGAGGTGCTGCTGGGCGCCAGCCAGGGGCCGCGCTTTGGTTCGTTCGCGGCCATTTACGGCCTGCCGCAGACGATTGCCCTGATCGAGGCGGGCGCAAACGGAGAGCTGGCGCAACCTTGACCTTGCGTCATGTTTGTTGCGTGATGCCCTCCTAAAGGGACGTAGCCGGGGGAGGCGAGGTTGCGTTACGAGATCGACGAGGCGAACAGGGTCCTGATGCTCGACCTGGTCTCGGCCGGGTCAGCCGACCGCGTGCTGAAAGCGACGGTCGATCTGATCAAGCAAAGGCCTGAGCTCTGCAGCTGGGACTGGATCGTCGAATGCGAACCCATGACCGACGACGCCACGGTCCAGCATCTGGCGAAGCTGGCTGAGGCCTGGGGGCCGCCGCCGTCCGTCGAGGCGGTGACGGTTTTCGTGACAAACGACCGCATGCTCCATCTGTGGGCCCGCGTGCTGGATTTCCAGTTCGTGCGCCGCAAACACTTCATCGAACGCGACATCGATATCGCCAGACGATTTGTCGCCCGCCGCCAGTCCGCGCGCATGGCCAAGATGAACGGAAAATAACGGCGAAGCTCCGGGAGCCTTCAGGTTCGTCCGTGCATTCTCCCCTCATCGGCAAACGCGCTGACAGGAGAAGAGTTATGTCGAACAAGATTTTCAAGACCGGTCTGGCCACCGCTGCCGCCTTGGCCGCCATGGTGACCGCCGCCCCGATGTCCGCCCAGGCCCAGGCCAACGGCGTGACCAACTGTGACGCTCCTGGCGGTCGCCAGCGTGCGGGCGCCCTGATCGGCGCCGTGGTCGGCGGCGTGGTGGGCTCGAACCTCGCCCGCAATGAGCGTACGGCCGGCACCATCGTAGGCGCGGGCGCCGGCGCCGCCGCCGGTTCCTATATCGGCTGCAACCAACAGCGTGCCCGTGCGGCATCGGCCTCCAGCGGCGCTCAATATCGCGCTTCGTCGAACCTGCGCATCCGCAGCGGCCCCGGCACCAACTATCGCCAAGCCGGCACCCTGTCGGCCGGCCAGCCCTTCACCGCCATCGGTTCGCAAGGTGAATGGGTCCAAATCGCAGGCGGCGGTTGGGTGAACGCCCACTACGTCACGGCCAACTGATTTCAGTTCGCTCTTAATCGAAAGCCTCGTCCGGTTCGCCGGGCGGGGTTTTTGCTGTGCGCCTTACTGGCTGACCCAGAGGATTCGGGCCATCCATTCGATCTCGCGCCGGGGCACGACCCTTGGCGGATAGTCGGGATTGATCGAGGCCAGGGTGACGGCGCGGCTGGTCAGGCTGGTGACCTCCTTGGCCACGGTTTCTCCGCTGGTCAGGCGGGCGACAACGCGGTCGCCTCGTCGAACCTGCGTCGCTTCCTGATCGACGATGACGCGATCGCCTTCGCGATAGAGGGGCGACATCGAATCGCCGGTTATCCGAAGGCTGAACAGGGTGTCCTTGGCGCGCGGCAGATCGGTCTGATCCCAACCTTCGCCGACCGGCAGGCCGGCGTCGTCGAAAAACCCGTCCTGACCCGCCTTAACCAGACCCAGCAAGGGGACGCTGGTCGGCGTCTCCGGCGCGTCCTCTGCCAGCACCGCAAACCCCGATAGCGACAGGCCCGTCGCCTGAAGCACCAGCGTCATGCTCTCGGTCGACGGCCAGCGCGGACGCGGCGGATCGCCAGGCCCGAAGCGTTTTGAGGGATTGAAACTCGTCGCATCCAGACCGGCCCGTCGCGCCAAGCCCGACGGTGTCAGACCCTCACGCCGCGCCAAGGCGTCGACGGCTTTCCAAAGCTTGGCGTGGGATAACGGCATGGACTTTCAGCGACCGATTCGCCGCCAGCATACGATTGGATATTAGGAATTTCTACCTATCAACGCTGCCGCGCGGCGCTCTTGCCAGGCATAAAATGTGCCGATGATGATGCAGCCGATGATCAGATAACCGATCATGTTCACGACTGTATAAAGCGATCCGACCATCACGCGCTGTCCGGTCAGGCTCATGACATGGGACATCACTGCGATCAGTTGCAGGCCGCTGGCCCACACGGGCCACGACTGTCGATAACGCCAGCTGATGCCTACGAAGACGATCAAAAGGACGAGATCGATCAGGAACATGCCCAGAGGCACGCCGCGAAATCCGCTGTTCTCCTGCATCACAATGGTTGCAAACCATGCGAACAGATAGGCGCCCGCGCCGATCCGCTCGGCCGAGTTGCCCTTCAAAAAGGCGAACAAAGCCATGCCGACCATGAATACGGCGCCGACGATGGCATAAGCGATGTTGAGCATGACAAATCGCCCCCGCGCAGAAATGCACGGGGGCGATAATGACCGAAGTCAGTTCAAACTGAAATCTCGGTAAGCCAAGCTTACCAAGAATTCACGCGACGCGATGCAGGTGCGTCGGCGTCAGGGCCGATTTCGGGTCCAGCCAATCGTCGGGCTTGGCGACCGGGCCGGCGGCGTAGGTGCCGAAGCCAAGGCGGCGGTGATCTTTTTGCAGTTCGGCGTGGCAGGCCACGATGGATTCACGCGCGGCCGAGAGGGCGGCGATCGTTTCCATGGCCTTGGCTTGCGACATCGTGCCGGAAACCGGCGACAGCGACAGAGCGGCGCGAGCGCCGATGAAGGATTGAACCAGCGTGGTCGCCTGGGTGATCGCGGCGTCGATCGCGAGTTCGGTAGCATGCAGATCGCCAGCAACGCTGGTGACGACTTCAGTGCGGTCCATGAAAGCCCCTCAAAGACAGGTTTACAAGAACCCTATGGTTATCACGTCTTAACCCTGTTTGGTAGAGCAATCTTTACCATATCGACAATCGCGCGTTGAAGCGCCGCCGTAAGCACGGCGTTGAAAGCCAATCATAGCAAGAAGTCGGCACGAATCAGCGCGCTAGTGCGCGGTGATCAGTCCTGGTTGTCCAGCAGGAAGTGTGCGGTAAGGGACGCAATCGGCTGTTGACGTTCTTCTTGCCAGGCCTCCGCATGCACATGGGCGACGCGACGACCCGCCCGGCTGATGCGAGCACGCGCGAAGACGTCGATCGGTCTGCCGGTGCGTAGATAGGCGACCGTGACATTGATCGGGCGAGGCAGTCGCGGACCAGGAAAGCTGAGCGCCACCTGAGCCATCGCCGTCATTTCCAGAAGGGCGGCCGTCGACCCGCCGTGCAGGGCGGGCAGCATCGGATTGCCGATCAGCTTGTCGTCGAAGGGCATGATGACGGTGACTTCGTCGCCGCTGACCAAGGTCTGAAGGCCAAGAAAGCGAGCGTAGGGCATGCGGTTCAGGATGTCGGTCATGCCGCCGCTCCCTTTGCATGGGGCGCCCGCTCGCGGGTCTGGTTGAGGATATAGGCGGCTTGCGCTGCGGCGACCGGATCGGCGGGATCGTCCTCGAAAGCCCAAGCGCGCACGAAGGCGATGCTGGGCGTCAGTCGGTAGCATAGGCCCTGGGCCAGCAGGTCCTGACGCGGCCTTGCGGCGCGCATGTAGTCGACGCGCAGATCCAGGGTGGCGATGGGCTGGAAGGCGTCCATCGCGGTCCACACGGCCAGGCCGCCGATATGATCCAGCAAGGTCGTCACCAGACCGCCTGCGAAGACGCCGCTGTCGGGATCGCCGACCAGATCCTCACGCCACGGCACGCGAATACGGGGCTGGCCATCGTGCAGGCCGTCGAAGGTGAAGCCCAAGGCGCCAGTGTGGGCGGAGCCGGCGGCCAATTGCGGCAGGATGGTGGTCAGGAAACTCTCGTGCATCGTGCGGGCTGAACCTGTTGCGCCGATTTTCGGGGTCATCCTCTATGAGGCGGCGACCCGACGGCGTCGAGAGCGTTACCGCAAGATGATCCGCCCCGAAGACCTACTGCATCCCACGCCCGCCGGCCTCTACTGTCCGCCGGGAGATTTCTACATCGACCCGGTTCGGCCAGTGGATCGCGCCGTCATCACGCACGGCCATGCCGACCATGCGCGCGCCGGTCATGGGGCGGTGCTCGCGACGCGCCAAACCCTGGCGATCATGGCTGAACGTTATGGCGGGGATTTCACGCTGCAGTCCCAATCGGTGGAATACGGCGAGGCGACCGCGATCAATGGGGTCGATCTCAGGTTGGCGCCCGCCGGCCATGTGCTGGGCTCGGCCCAGGTCGAGGTGCGCTGGAAGGGGCTGATCATGGTCGTGTCCGGCGACTATAAGCGCCGCCGCGATCCGACCTGTGCGCCGTTCGAGCCTGTGCCCTGCCACGTCTTCATCTCGGAGGCGACGTTCGGCCTGCCGGTCTTCAGCCATCCGCCGGCGGAGGAGGAAGTCGGGCGTCTGGTGCGGTCGCTGGGACAGTTTCCCGAGCGGGCGCATCTGGTCGGCGCCTATGCGCTGGGCAAGGCGCAGCGGATCATCCGTCTGCTGCGCGAGGCTGGATGGGACCGCACCATCTATGTCCACGGGGCGCTGGAGCGGCTGAACGCCCTATACGAAAGAGAAGGAGTCGATCTGGGCCCGCTGGCGCCGACCCGTGATTTGCCCAAGAATGCGCTGGGCGGCGAGGTCGCTATCGCACCGCCATCCGCCATCCAGGATCGATGGGCGCGTCGGTTCGCCGATCCGGTCACGGCATTTGCCTCAGGCTGGATGGGGGTAAAGGCGCGGGCGCGCCAGCGCGGCGTGGAACTGCCGTTGGTCGTGTCGGATCATGCCGACTGGAACGAACTGACCGCGACCTTTACCGAGATCAGGCCAGAGGAAATCTGGATCACCCACGGCCGCGAAGAGGGTCTGCTGCGTTGGGCCGAGATCAACGGGCAAAAGGCGAGGGCGCTGCGACTGGTCGGCTACGACGAAGAGGACGAAGAGGCGCTGGACGTTCGTCCGGACTGACGATCAGGCGACGGCGCGATCGGATTGGTCCTGTTCTTGTGCGCTTTCGTGAGCGGCGGAGATGGCGGCGTTCATCGCCATACGCAGGCGTTCGGGCTTGATGGGCTTTTCGACGACGGCGGCCATGCCGATCGAGAGATAGTGTTTGGCGTCTTCGGGGTCCGCATTCGCGGTCAGGGCCACGATCGGCACGCGGCCGACGGCGCCGGGCAGGGCGCGAATAGCCTGCGTCGCCTGAACGCCGTCCATCCGGGGCATCTTGATGTCCATCAGGACCAGGTCGTAGCGGCTTTCCTGAACGGCCTGAAGCGCCTCCAGGCCGTCCTCGGCCAGTTCGGAACTGCAGCCGAACATCTCGCACAGCGCCTGGGCGACGACGCGGTTGGTGGCGTTGTCGTCGACGATCAGAATGTGCGGGGCGGATTTCAGGTCGAGGCCCGACAGATCCGACACGTTCGATTGAGCTTCCGCCTCGACCACAGCGCGGGGCGCGGTCAGGTCGAAGGCGAAGGTCGCGCCGCATCCCTTGTTGTTTTCGGCCCAAATCCGGCCGTCCATCCGGTCGATGACCTGACGACAGATCGACAGGCCCAAGCCGGCGCCGTCGGGGCCGGAACCGTGAACGAAGGGCTCGAATATGGAATCGACGCGTTCCGGCTCGACGCCCGGGCCGTCGTCGCGAATGCGGGCTTCCATACGAATGCGGTCGCCCTCGACCCAGGCCTTGAGGCCCGCCTCGACAACGCCGTTGCGCGCGAACTTCAGCGCATTGCCGATCAGGTTGTTGAACACCTGTTTCAGGCGCACGCCGTCGATGACGGCCGCCAGTTCGGTGTCGCCTTCATAGCCGATGAGCAGGGTCACGCCGTCCTGAGAGGCGCGCGGCTCCCACATCGACTGGATGTCGTCCATGACGGCGCGAAGGGCGGTCGGTTCGGTCTTCAGCTCCAGTTCGCCGGCCTCGGCCTTGGACAGGTCGACCGCGTCCTGGAGGATGCGCAGCAGGGTCTCGGACGAGTCGACGATGGTCTGGACGTGCGCCTGAGCCGCCGTATTCAACGGCTGGCGGCGGAGCAGTTCGGCGACGGCCAGCACGCCGTTCATGGGCGTGCGCAGTTCGTGGCTCATGATGGCCAGGAACTGGCTCTTGGCGCGGGCGGCGGCGATGGCCTGGGCGCGGGTGTCGCTGAGGATCGCGGCCTGTTCGGCCAGTTCGGCATTCTGCTCGCGCTGCCGCGTGTTGACGGCCTGCAAAAGGGTGGCGGCGGTACCCACGCCCCAATAGGCGCCGTTTTTGGTGACGATGAAGCCGCGCAACAGGGCGGCCGGACCGCCCTTCAGCATGATGTCGCAAAAGGCGTCGATGCGGACGCCGGCCTCGACGACGGCCGGCTCGGCATCCATGGCGAAAGTGATAGGGCGAAGGTCGTAAAGGGCGTGCCCGAAGCGAGCGGCGATCTTCTGAAGGAAGGCGGTGCGTTCGACCAGGCCGACGGGGCGGTCGCCATCGACCACGGGAATGACCAGCGTATCCGGCTCGCGTTCGAAACGCGCCAGAACCTCGTAGCCGAGAGTCGTCGGCGCAACCGGCTTTGGACGCTCGGAAAGGGTCTCGATGGTCGGCATACTGCCCGGAACTCCTACTCATTGTGAGTAAAAGCCCAAATCGCTTGCGGATTAGTTAAGCGGCGTCATCCAAGACGCAAATCCGCCTTTTTTGCTCAAGGGTTGGGTCTGGTGTATGAGGTCGGCCCGACCCTTCTGGGTCCCCATCCCTTTGTACATGCGCGCGGCCGACCGGCCGACCGCAGATTCGTCATGAGCGCCATCCTGGAAAAGAAGCCCATATCGGCCCTGGTTCTGTTCTCTGGAGGGCAGGACAGCGCGACCTGTCTGGCCTGGGCGCTGGAACGGTTCGAGCGGGTGGAGACGGTCGGGTTCAACTATGGCCAGCGCCATCTGGTGGAGATGCAGGCGCGTCAGTCTGTGCGCGACGGAATGAAGACGGCTCTGCCCCAGTGGGCCGATCGGCTGGGCGACGACCATGTGGTGGACCTGACCGGATACGGCCGGATCGCCGAGAGCGCCCTGACCGCCGACCGCAAGATCGAAATGGACGCGCGCGGCCTGCCGACCACATTCGTGCCGGGCCGCAATCTGATCTTCCTGGTCGCAGCCGCGGCGCTGGCGGATCGGCGCGGGCTGGACGTGCTGGTCGGCGGCATGTGCGAGACGGATTATTCGGGTTATCCGGATTGCCGCCACGAGACGATGGAGGCGATGGCGCGGGCGCTGTCGCTGGGGCTGGACAAGCCGGTCGTCATCGACACGCCCCTGATGTGGTTAACCAAGGCCCAGACCTGGGAGCTGGCGGACAGGATCGGCGGCAACAGGCTGATCGAGCTGATCATCGAGGATAGCCATACCTGCTATCAGGGTGACCGGACGCATCGACATGCCTGGGGCTATGGCTGCGGGTCTTGCCCGGCCTGCGAACTGCGCGCGGCCGGCTATGACGAATGGGCGTCGGGGCGATGACCTATTCGGCCAAAGAAGTGTTCCTGACGGTTCAGGGCGAGGGCGGACAGGCGGGGCGACCCGCGGTCTTCCTGCGGTTCGCCGGCTGCAATCTGTGGAGTGGTCGCGAGCAGGATCGGGCCAGCGCCGTCTGCACCTTCTGCGACACCGACTTTGTCGGCGTCGATGGCGACGGGGGCGGCAAGTTCGCAACGCCGGATTTGCTGGCCGATCACGTCGCGGCGCTGTGGCGCGGGCGTGAGGGCGATCCGAAACTGGTGGTTTGCACGGGCGGTGAACCCTTGCTGCAGCTGGATGCGCCGCTGATCAACGCGCTGCATGCGCGCGGTTTCGAGATCGCCATCGAGTCGAACGGCACGTTGTTGGCCCCCGAGGGCGTCGACTGGATCTGCATCAGCCCAAAGGCCGATGCGGATGTGGTGCAGACGCGCGGGGCCGAGCTGAAACTGGTCTTTCCCCAGCCCAAGGCCATGCCGGATCGGTTCGAGCATCTGGATTTCGAACGGTTTTGGCTTCAGCCGATGGACGGTCCGGACCAAGTGCAAAACACCGCCGCCGCCATCGAATACTGCCTGACCCACCCGCAGTGGCGCCTGAGCGTCCAGACCCACAAATACATCGGCGTCCGCTAATGCCTGTCTTCGAGATCACCAAACAGGCGACCTTCGACGCCGCTCACCACTTCCCGAACGAGCCCGAGGGCAGCATCTATCGCCGCGTTCACGGCCATTCCTTCACGGTCGAAGCGACGGTGCGGTCCGAGGTCCTGGACGTCGAACACGGCTGGGTCGCGGATTTGGGCGCGCTGGACCGCGCGCTGAAGGCGGCGGCCGAGACGCTGGATCACGGCATGCTGAACGAGCACGAGGGACTGGAGCTTCCCAGTCTGGAAAACCTGTGCCTGTGGTTTGCCAAGACGCTGAAACCCGAATGGCCGGGCCTATGCCGAATTCAGGTGGCGCGGCCGACGATCAACGAGCGGTGCGTTCTAAGTCTCTGACCTAGCAGCGCTTGCCCTGACGCTGGCGCTGTTCGCAGCGGCGTTGTTCGCGTTCATAGTCGCGCTGTTCACGCTCGCGACGCAGTTTGGTTTCCTCGTCCGAGGTGGTGACGGCATCGAAGCCGGCGCCGACGACCGCGCCGGTGGCTTTCGCCGTCCCGCCGACGACCGCAGCGGTCCCGCCAACGACGGCGCCGACAAGGCAGCCCTGCAGCATCAGACAACCGCCTAGCACTACGGCTACTTGGGACACGGAAACGAGGCGATTTCGACGACGCATGGGCGACACTCCAGAGATTTGGAATAGTCGTCGATAATGATGAATGAGGGCTGACTTCAGGCGGGACGTTGGGGCAGCAGTTTACGGCGTTGGCGCGACAGGGCCAGCGGCGTTCCATCAGCGCCCCAGGCGGTCGCCTCGTCCACCGTCCAGCCCAGGCCGAGGTCCAGCATCTTGAACTTGAAGAAGGCCCAGCCGTCCGGGGCGGTCTGCGGCGTCGGATCGATCAGGATGTCGATGCGCAGATCGACGGTGGTCATGGCGGCCGGGGTCTTGGACGCGGTCCAGGCGGGCGGATACAGCGCGTCCAGCAGGTAGCACAGGCCGACCTCATCCAAGGGCCGGCCGTCGGCCATCCGCATCCAGGTGCGCTCGATCACCGGCTTGCCTTCATTGCCGCCCAGGATGTTGGGGCCGCCGTCGAAGCGATATTCGACGTGCTGGGCGAAGTGCGGCGACATCGGCCCGCGTATGGTGGCCTTGGGGTCCAGTTTATCCAGCGGCGGCGGCGGCGCGTGCAAAGGCGTCAGCGGAGGCGGCGCGGCGTCCAGCCCATAGGTGCCGGTGGCGTGGTGGGTCATGCGCCCCTCCTGCTCGGCCTCGACCGCGGCATACAGGACATTGCGGCCGCTGCGCAGCAGGCGAGGGCGAAAGGCGACCTGTTCACCGAACCTGGCCGCCGACAGATATTGGACCGACAGGGTCCGAAGGGGCGCCGTCAGCGCCAGTCCCTGTCGCATCGATTGGGCACAGAGGGCCGCCAGCAGCCCGCCGAACGGAAAGCCCTTTTCCGGCGCCATGCTCGATGGGCCATTCGAGAAATGACCCGGCACGGGCGCGGACAGACCGCCGTCATCGAGAACCTGGAAGGTAAGGGCGACATCGAGGGAAATGGGCGGCGTCATTGCGCGATCCTGCGTCAGGCGAAGAAGCGGCGGAAGACCTGATGACGATCTCCCGCCGAAGTCCAAGGAACAAGGCGGCGAACCGGGAGGCTCGCACGTCCGTTGCTAAACAAGACTGACCTGGAGCGTTCGGATTTGCAACCCTTGCCAAATGCCTGACGTGGCGTCACTTTCGCGACTATGGGACGCACCGCCGACTACAGCCGCCAAAGCTGCTCCATCGCCGCCACGCTCGAGGTAATCGGCGATCCCTGGACGCTGCTGGTCATTCGCGACGCATTCAACGGGGTCAGCCGGTTCGAACAGTGGCAGGACAATCTGGGCGTGGCGCGCAACGTCCTGGCTGCCCGGCTCAAAAGCCTGGTCCAGCATGGCGTGCTGGAGCCGCGCCTGTATTCCGAACGCCCGCCGCGCAACGAATATGTCCTGACCCCCAAGGGCAAGGATCTGTACGGCGTTCTGGTCACCCTGCATGGCTGGGGCAACAAGCACGTCTATGGCGACGCCGACAGCGGCATCGACATGATCCACAAGACCTGCGGTCACTCCCTGAGCCCGCGCATCGCCTGCGGCTGCTGCGGCGAGATCGTCAAACCCAGGGACATGGTCCTGACCCGCGCCGAGAACCGGCCTACGGTCGGCGACGTGATGCCGAAGGAAGTGGCTTAAGCCCATTCCTGCTGACGCTTTCTGGCAGCAGGGCTGCTAGGATCGCAAGGTGTCACGCTCCGAACGCCTCCTCGATCTGTTGAATGTGCTGCGGCGGCATCGTCGGCCGGTGAGCGGGCAGGTGTTGGCCGAGGAGATGGGCGTCAGTCTGCGGACGCTTTATCGCGACATCGCCAGCCTGCAGGCGCAAGGGGCGACGATCGAAGGGGAGGCGGGGGTCGGCTATGTTCTGAAGCCGGGCTTCATGCTGCCGCCGCTGATGTTCACGCCGGAAGAGATCGAGGCCCTGGTGCTGGGATCACGCTGGGTGGCGGACCGCGCCGATCCGCGTATGCGCGATGCGGCGCTGGCGGCGTTGGGACGGATTTCGGCGGTGTTGCCGCCCGACCTGCGCGACGAGATGGACACGTCGGCCCTGCTGGTGGTGCCGGGAGAGCCGTTCCCGGCGGATCGGGTCGATCCGGCCTTGCTCAGGAAGGCGATCCGTACGGAGCGACGGCTGAAGCTGTGTTACCGCGACGAGGCGGGGTCGGCGTCGGAGCGTGTCGTCTGGCCGTTCGCCCTGGCCTTCTTCGACCGGGTGCGATTGCTGATCGCGTGGTGCGAACTGCGCGGTGATTTCCGCAGTTTCCGCACCGATCGCATCGTCGAGGCGGAGGTAATGGAGGCGCGCTATCCGACGCGTCGCCAGGCGCTGATGAAGACCTGGCGCGAGGCGCATGAAAGATCGAGATCGGGCGACGGCTGCTGACGGAAACTGGCAGCAGCGAAGGCTAGGGTTCGGCGTGTTGGAAACACAAGGGGCTGGGCTGATGAGCGAGATCGAGGACATTCTTCTGGCCGTCGCGGATCCGGAAATCAGCGCGCGCTTCTATGCCAACCTGCTGGGTTGTCGGCCGGTGATGGCGGGACCGGACCGGGCCTTGTTCAAGCTGACGTCGGGGCGGGCGCTGGGGCTGCTGCGGCGTGCCGGCGATCGGCGCGAGGTATGCGAAGTCGACTTTCCGCTGGAGGGCGCCGAGGCGGTGGATCAGGCGCATATCGACTGGTGGGATCGCGGCGCGCGCATTCTGACGCCGCCCACGAACGCCACGCCGGTCCGCAGCTTCGTGGCAGGCGATCCGGACGGCCATCGGCTGAGGGTCTATGCCGTCGCGGCGTGAGCGCGATCAGACCTCGGCTTCGAGCCGGTATCCGACGCCGCGTACATTGGTCAGCAGTCCGGCGGCGTCGGCGGCGTCCAGCTTGCGGCGCAGGTGGCTGACGTGGCTGTCGATCGTGCGTTCCAGCACCGCCTGATTGGGGAAGCAGGCCTGCATGATCTCGCTGCGGCTGAAGACGCGCAGGGGCGTGCGGGCCATGTGGGCCAAAATGCGGAACTCCGTCAGGGTCAGGTCCAGACGGCGCTTGCCCGAAGGCGTCAGGATCGCCGCCAGATAGTTTTCCAACTGCACCTCCAGCGGACCGACGCGCAGGGTCTTGGCGGTCCGGCCGCCACCGCTTCGTCGCAGGATGGTGTGGATCGAGGCCGTGACCTCGGCCGGTTTGAACGGCTTGGCGATATAGTCGTCCGCCCCGATCCGCAGCGCCTGCAGTTTGTCGGCGGCCTCATCCCGGTCGCCGACCATGATGACCGGCGTTTCGCCGCGCCGACGCAGTTCGCCCAGCACATCCCAGCCGTCGCGCACGGGCAGTCGGACGCTGAGCAGGGCGAGATCGGGCTTGAGCGATGCATGCAGGTCGGCCGCCTGCTGGCCGTCGGCGGCGACGACGGTGCGAAAGCCGTCCCGGCGCAGGGCCGCGTCCAGGATTTCGACGCCCTCGGCGGCGTCATCGGCGATCAGGATCAGGCTGCTCATGGCGTCTCCGAAAGCCGCCATCGCGCCAGATCGTCGCGTCGTCCAGCAAAACCGGACGGCTGCAGTGAAGTTTCATATCGCCGTCGCAAAGCCTTCACGCAGACGAAGAAAAACCCCCTCCCGCCAAGGCGGAAGGGGGCCAGTCGGTCGTTCGGGAGGAACGCTTAGTAGGAGGCGCGCAGCTCGATGCCGAAGGTGCGCGGATTGTTGAAGTTGCCGTAGTCGCCCAGGGTGTTCCGGTTCGACGGATCGCGACGGTAGACGTATGTCTCGTCCAGCAGGTTGCGCGACCACAGGGCCACTTCCAGCAGCGGACCGCCGTCGCGGGTCGTGATGTCGGCGATGGCGACGCGGGCGTTCACGACGAAGGACGAGTCGGCCTTGATTGCAAACTGCTCGAAGCTGTGGGCCGCATCGGCGTAGTTGGCGTCGATGTGCGCCTTCAGGGTCGCGCCCATGAAGGGCGAGTTCCAGTCGGCGGCGACGCTGCCGGCATTCTCAGGCGTATAGGCGATGAAGACCTGCTGCACCTGGCCGTTGAACGGGTTGACCGTGTCCGGCACCTTGGCGTCCGTATAGGCGTAAGAAGCCGAGAGGGTCAGGTTGTCGGTCGCCCGGAACTGACCTTCCAACTCCACGCCGCGGATTTTCGTGGTGCCCGGCGCGTTGATCGTTTCCAGCGTGTTGCGGGTCGAGGCGCCCTGGACGGTGACCAGGCTGAAGTCGATCTGGCTGTCCGTGCGGTCCATGGCGTAGACGGCGGCGTTCAGGCGGACGCGACGATCGAACAGGTCGCTCTTTACGCCGATTTCGTAGGCCTTGACCTCTTCGGGATCGAACGAGCGATAGGTCAGCGAGCGCGAGGAGGCGCCGCCGGCGCGGTAGCCGGTCGAGTACTTGCCGTAGACGTTGATGTTGTTGCTGACGTCATAGGCCAGAGTGACCAGCGGGTCGAAGCGATCGACCTTGGAACTGAAGGTCAGGTTGGTGGCGGCGTTGTTGACCACCTCCAGCTTGCCGTCCTTGTCGTCCCAGGTGTAGCGCCCGCCGACCGTCAGGTGCAGGGCGTCCATGCTGGCCGGGGTCCAGGTGGCCTGGCCGTAGATGGCCTTGGATTCCGAATGGGCGGCCGATTTGCGGTCCAGCGAGCGGAAGCCGCGGATCGTCGGGGTGGGGTCCAGGATGGTGTAGCCCGTGCCGTCGGCGTTCCACTGGTTGGTCGAGGGCGTGGCGGCGTCGTCGGACACCGTTTCCTTGAAGTAGAAGACGCCGCCGACATAGTCGATGCTGTCGCCCAGCGAACCGACGGCCTGCAGTTCCTGGCTGAACTGATGCTGCCAGAATCCGGCCAGCGAATAGCGGCTGAAGCGGCCGTTCGGGCCGACGACCGGCGGACGGTGGGCGCCGGCGATGTTGTCATACTGTTCGACGTCCAGATCGCGGTAGGCCGTGATCGAGCGGATTTCCAGCGAGTCGGTCGGGCGATACGACAGGTGTAGGTCCATGCCGCGCGTGTCGTCGACGCTAAACTGCTGAGGCACGCCGATGTCGGCCTGCGTCATGCGGTTGGAGCCCTCGACCTGCACCAGGGGAGACAGGGCGCGGATGCTGCCCGAGGGAACCGTCGCCGAGGTGAATGGCACGACGGTCAGGCCGTTCGGGTTGAAGTTCAGCAGCTGGCTGTAGAACGGGGTGTTCTTGTCCTTGCTGATGTCCGCCGCCAGGGTGGCGGTGAAGTTTTCGGCGGGCGTCCAGCGCGTCTGGAAGCGAAGGCCCCGACGGTCATATTCGCCAAACCCTGTCTGTCCCGGCAAGATGTTCTCAGTCACCGGACCCTGGACCGAAATGATGCCGTCGACCTTGAAGGCGAAGTCGCCGAGGGCCGGGAAGTCAACGTGCAGTTCGGAGTTGTAGGACTCCAGATTGCCGACACCGGCGATGGCGCGCATGCCGAACACGCCCGTGGGCTTCTTGGTCACCAGCGACAGGGCGCCGCCTTCAGTGTTGCGGCCGAACAGGGTGCCTTGCGGACCCTTCAGGACTTCGACGCGCTCGATGTCGAGCAGGGCGGCGGCGAGGCCGTGCTGGCGGGCCAGATAGACGCCGTCGACATAGACGCCGACGCCTTGCTCACGCGCGGGCTGGTTGGCGTCGTTCGGCACGATGCCGCGGATGCCGATGGTCAGGGCGGACTGACGGGCCTCGAAGGTGGCGATGCGCAGGCTGGGGACGCTTCCGTCGGCCAGGTCCATCAGGCTCTGCACGTGGCGATCGGCCAGGGCTTCGGCGTTGACGACCGAGATCGAGATCGGCGTGTCCTGCAGGTTGGTTTCCCGCTTGGTGGCGGTCACGACGATGTCGTCAAGACCGGCCGGCTCGGCGCTGGCGGTCGTCGGCGCGGTCTGAACCGGCGCGGTCTGGGCGAAGGCGGAAACGGGCGCGGCGAGAAGGGCGGTCCCCAGCAGCAGCTGAAGGCGCAGTTTGGTCTGACGATGCATTTTTATCCCCTGCTTAGTCGGGGCGGGGATTACGCCGTCATTGCGATGCGCAGTTTACAGCCGTGCAACAGCCCGGTGCATCTTTGATGTCTGGCGTGGCGAGAAGTCTGCGATCTTGCTCCACTACAGCTCCACACTGTTTCCACAATCGCGCGAAGCGTCTTTAAAAGGCGACCGCCTTCGTGTCGCGGATGAAGCCGCCGCCCAGGACGCGTTCGGTGTCCGTCGGGTCGTACAGGGCGCAGGCCTGGCCCTGGGCGACGCCCTCTTCGCCCTCGTCGAAGACGACGCGGATATCGCCGTCGATCAGGGCGAGGCGGGCTGGCGAGGGCTGGCGGGTCGAGCGGACGCGGGCCAGCACTGAGATGTTGGCTTCGGCGGCTTCGGTGATGGTCGCCTCGTCACCCAGCCAGTTGGTTTCTTCCAGCGTCAGACTGGCCGTCAGCAGGGCTTCGCGCGGGCCGACGATGACGCGACGGGTCTCGGGTTCCAGCTTGGTCACGAACAGCGGCTCGCCGACCGCGACGTTCAGGCCGCGGCGCTGCCCGATCGTGTAGTCCGTGATGCCCGCGTGCCGGCCCAGCACCCGGCCGTCCATATGCACAATCTCGCCGGCCTCACGCCCTTGCGGACGCAGGCGGTCGATCAGGGTGCGATAGTCGCCGGAAGGTACGAAACAGATATCCTGGCTGTCCGGCTTGGCGGCGATCTTCAGGCCCAGTTCGGCGGCGACGCCGCGCACCTGTGGCTTTTCCAGATCGGCCAGGGGGAAGCGCAGATAGTCCAGCTGGTCCTGGGTCGTGGCGAACAGGAAATAGGACTGGTCGCGCGAATGGTCGATCGCCTTGCGCATCTGCGAGCGGTTTCCGGCGACGGCGCGGCGGACGTAGTGACCCGTGGCCATCGCCTCGGCGCCCAGGTCGCGCGCCACGTCCAGCAGGTCGCGGAACTTGACGGTCTGATTACAGCGGATGCAGGGGACCGGCGTCTGGCCCTTCAGATAGCTGTCGGCGAACTGGTCGATGACCGCATCCTTGAACCGGCTCTCATAGTCCAAGACGTAGTGCGGAATGCCGATCATGTCGGCGGCCAGACGCGCGTCGTGAATGTCCTGGCCCGCGCAGCAGGCGCCCTTTTTCTTCAAAGCCGCGCCGTGGTCGTAGAGCTGCAGCGTCACGCCGACGACGTCATAGCCGGCCTTGTGCAGCAGGGCCGCGACGACGGTGGAATCCACTCCGCCCGACATGGCGGCCACCACGCGCGCGCCGACCGGCAGGCCGACCGCCGCCCGCGCGCTCTCGACCAGATCGGAAGAGCGGTTC
>NZ_DLTK01000150.1:16859-17411 GCF_002500885.1 Brevundimonas sp. UBA7838 | reverse complement strand
CGGCCGACCTGGGCGGCGCGCTGGGCACGCGTGCGGCGACCGAAGCCGTCATCGACGCCATCCGCGCCATCCATTGGGCGGCCGCGCATCGGGTGCAGATGCATTGGGCCTGACGGCTTAAACTGAAGCTGAAAATCCTGCCGCTGAGCTTGGCTTTTTCGGCATACACAATCTGTCATAGGGCCGTATGATCGCAAGATCGTGCGGCCCTGTTCTTTTTCTCCATGACCGTTGCAAGAAAGTTGCGCCGTTCACGGTCTAGCCCCTTGCGCCTATCGCAAATGCGGTAAAATCTTCGCAACTGCGAGATTGCATAGGGGGTACTAGCTCATGTCGCAGACCACGAAACGACTTACGGGAGCGGCTGCGCTCCTACTTCCCACACTCTGTCTGATGGCTGCCGGCGCGGCGAATGCGCAGGACGCCGCGCCCGCCTTGCTCGGCCACCAGGCCGCGCTTGAGCTGGACAGCGCCGGCGCCTCATGGCTCGGCACCTCGACCGCCCTGGTTCTGCTGATGACCCTCCCCGGTCTGGCGCTGTTCTATGGCGGC
>NZ_DLTK01000150.1:16403-16673 GCF_002500885.1 Brevundimonas sp. UBA7838 | reverse complement strand
CTGGCGCTGTTCTATGGCGGCATGGTGCGCAAGAAGAACGTCATCGCCACTATCACCCAGTCCGTCGGCGTCTTCGCCGTGGTGTCGCTGGTATGGTTCATCGCCGGCTACAGCCTGGCCTTCGGCAAGAACGAGAGCGCCGGCCTTCAGCCCTTCATCGGCAGCCTGGACATGCTGTTCCTGAACGGCGTGTCGCTGAAGACAGCCAACGCCCTGCTGCCGGGCATTCCCGAGTTCCTGTTCATCTCTTTCCAGATGACCTTCGCCATC
>NZ_DLTK01000150.1:0-16178 GCF_002500885.1 Brevundimonas sp. UBA7838 | reverse complement strand
GATGACCTTCGCCATCATCACACCGGCGCTGATCACCGGCGCCTTCGCCGAGCGGTTCAAATATTCTGCGCTGTTGCTGTTCACCGCCCTATGGTCGCTGCTGGTCTATGCGCCGATCTGCCACTGGGTCTGGGGCGGCGGTTTCCTCGGTTCGGCGGGCGTGCTGGACTTCGCAGGCGGCGCCGTCGTTCACGTCAACTCGGGCGTCGCGGGCCTAGTCTGCGCTATCTTCCTGGGTCGCCGTAAGGGTTACGGTACAGAGGTCATCACCGCTCACAACCCTGTGCTGACCATGATCGGCGCCTCGCTGCTGCTGGTCGGCTGGATCGGCTTCAACGCCGGCTCGGCGGGCGCCGCCAACGATCTGATGGGCGTGGCGCTGCTGAACACCATCCTGGCCGCCGCCGCCGCCGCCCTGACCTGGAAGGTCGTCGAATATATCGAGAAGAAGAAGGTTTCGCTGATCGGCATGCTGTCGGGCGTCGTCGCCGGTCTGGTCGCCATCACCCCGGCGGCCGGCTTCGTCGATCCCAAGGGCGCGGTCATCATCGGCCTGATCGCCGGTCCGGCCTGCTACGCCTCGTCGGTGTGGATCAAGAAGCTGCTGCGCTACGACGACAGCCTGGACGCCTTCGGCATCCACGGCGCGGGCGGCCTGATCGGCGCCCTGCTGACCGGCGTGTTCGCCACGACCGCGATCAACAGCCTGTCGGAAGGCGCCAACGTCGGCGCCCAGGCCCTGGGCCTGCTGTGGACCATCGTCTACAGCGCCGTCGGCACCCTGGTCATCCTGTTCATCTGCAAGTTCACCACGGGCCTGCGCGTGAGCGAAGCGGAAGAAGCCGCCGGTCTGGACACCTCGCTGCATGGCGAGGCGCTGGAACACTGATGGAGACCGGGCGCGGCTCCCAAACCCGCGCCCGGCCTCGACCTCGAATAACGACAACAAGGGGATAGACTATGAAAAAGACCATCATCCGCGCGGCCGCCGCCGCAACGCTCGCCGCAGGACTGATCGGCCTCGCCGCGCCGGCCTCGGCCCAGAGCACCGTCGATGTTGCCTGGAACGTCGGCGCCGTCAGCGACTATGTCTTCCGCGGCTTCAGCCAGACCAGTGAAGATCCCGCCATTCAGGGCGGCGTCGATCTGACCTCGGGCGGCTTCTACGCCGGGGCCTGGGCCTCCAACGTCGACTTCGGCGACGACACCGATGCGGAAGTCGACCTTTACGGCGGCTATCGCACAGAGGCGGGCGGTTTCGCGCTCGACTTCGGCGCGATCGGCTATCTGTATGTCGGGGAACCGGACGGCGCGGACTATAACTACGCCGAGTTCAAGGCTGCGGCCTCGCGCGCGGTCGGTCCCGCCACCTTTGGCGCGGCCGTCTATTACTCGCCCGATTTCTTCGGTGCGGACAAGGAGGCCACCTATGCCGAGGTCAACGGCGCCTTCTCGCCTGCGCCCAAGTGGACGGTGTCGGGCGCGCTCGGCAAGCAATGGCTCGACGTCAGCGACGACTATACCACTTGGAACGTCGGTGTTGGCTATGCCCTGACCGACAAGGTGGGCGTCGATGTCCGCTATCACGACTCGGACGTGGACGGCGTGCCCGGCGCCGAAGACCGCATCGTCGGGGCGGTGAAGCTCACTTTCTGAGCCGCGTCAGCCCGAAATGAGTACGGCCCCGGAGAGCGATCTCCGGGGCCGTTTTCGTATCAGCGAGCGTAGCGGTCGTGGACGGGGTCGTAGCTGTCCCAGACCTTGCCGTCGGCCAGCGACCGCAGCAGCTTCAAATATTCCGCGTGGGTCCAGGCAAGGGGGGTCGCCGAGTCCGTATTCTGACCCACGGCGTAATCCTTGGCCGTCGGGTTTCCGACGCCGTCCCACACCTGTTCGGCCAGCATCAGTCCGCCGTTGGCGAACCGCTCCATGCCGCGCACATAGGTCTGGCGGATGGCGGCGATGTCGGCGGCCGACGGGGCGCCGTTCACGCTGACGCGGGCCAGCTCATAGTGACCGCGCTCGCCCGTGAAGAAGGGCCAAACCCGACCGCGCTGGCCAGGGCTCATCTCCCCGCCGACGCCGTAGTTGGCGCCCGTCAGATGGTCCTCGCCATAGCCGTCGACGCCATAACGGCGCCAGCCCGGCGTCTTGTCGCCCTCGGGACCGAAGTCGTAGCGGACGCGATACAGCGGTTCCAAGGACTGATCGTCATAGACGGGCAGGGTTGCCAGGATGTGCGGATCGTCGGCCTTGCGCACCCCATAGCGCACCAGTTCTAGGAAGCCGCCGTCCACGACCCGGTCTTCCGCCGGCGCGATCTGGCCATTGGCAGCGCCGATCGGGGCCTTGTCGTTCGGGTTCTCGTTCTGAGTGATGCGGATGAAGTAGCGACCGTCGCCGAAGTCGCCGTTGGTGGTGAACATCCGGTCTTCGATCTTGGACGCATAGCTGTCGGCCGCGATCTGGTAGCGCGTCGCGCCGGCGGCGTCGCCTGAGGCGCGCGCCATTTCGGCGGCGACCGTCAGGCCCGCGACCACGGCGGCGGTGCTGGAAGGCGAATAGCCTTGCTGCTCCTCCCAGCGTTCCTGCTGGGTGAAGGGCGGCTTGATCTCCGCGTCGTTCCACATCAGCCCGATCTTGCCGCCATCGACCAGGAAGTCGGCCGCCGGCTTCAGCATGGACCGATAGTGTTCGGTTATCTGGGCGTCGGACAGCCAGCCCATCTTCCACAGACGATAGCCCAGCATGATCGGCATGGCGGTCTGGTCGAGCTGAACCGCAACCCATTCCAGTTCGCCGTCCACGTGCGTCTTCTGCAGGAACCAGCCGCCGGCGCCGGTGTTGCCGGGCGTGTTCGGGCCGACCTGGACCTGGGGCAGATAGTTGAAGGCCGCCAGCGGCGTCTCCTTGTCGCCCAGCGCCGCCAGAGCCATCGCCACCTGATAGAAGTCGCGCGGCCAGACGGCCTTGTAGCCGGTCGAGGATTTCGACGCGTCCACCGTGTCGCCCCACGGATTGGAAAGGCTGGCGATCAGGGCGCCCGCATGGGTGCGATCCTCCTGCACCTTCAACATCAGGGCCGAGGCGTAGGCCAGTTTGCCGCCGTCGGTCGCCTGTTCGGCGATGCGCGGCAGTTCGGTCAGCGAGGCGACATAATCCTCCCAACCCACGCGCTCGCCCTCGCCGTTGAAGCGGGCCAGCACCTCGTCCAGACCGGTCGAGAACGAACCGTCCGCAGCGGCGCGCGCCTCAGCTTCGCTGGCGCCGAAGCCGATGACGAAGTCGCGCGTGATCCGGCGGCTTTGGCGCAGGCGCGGCAGAGCCCCGGTCATCATCGTATTGCCGGCCTGATCGCCGGTGGAGGCGTAGGTCCAGTCCAGCTTGCCGTCCTTCAGATCCGTCAGACCATCCGAGGCGCCGACGAAGCCGACGCTGGCCTTGTCGAAGGCCTCGCTGGGCTTCAGGAACAGGTGGGTGTCGCCCTCCCACGCATGGAAACCGTCGCGCGTCACCGCGCCCCGATCGTCGACGCCGGTATTCGCGATGTGCGGCTCCAGCATCAGATAGGGCGTCACATCGCCTTTCAGCGCCGTGATGGTGACGCGCAACACTAGGGCGTTGCGGTCGGGATCGCTGAAGATCTGCTTTTCGATCTCAAGGCGGCCGTTCTTGTCCTGCGTCGTGACGCGATAAGCCGGCGAGAGCGGACGTCCCTGGGCGTCGACGTGCAAATATTCGGTGCGGCTGGTGGTGTCGTCGCCTTCGACGACCAGGCCGTCCTGGGTCACGCCGGCGAAGCGCAGGGCCTTGATCTGGGCCTCATGAATCAGGCCGTACATGGTCTCGGTCAGGACGCCGTCGGCGATGGAATACCAGACCTTGGACACCGCGCCGGTCGGGCCGCCGTCGCGATACTGGCCATCAACATAGGCCTCGTAGGATGCGCCGGCGCCGGTTTTGGCCGCGCTGGACCAGACGGGCGGGGCGCCAGGCGCGCCGGGGGCGACGCCCGATTGAGCGCTTGCGACGGAAGCGAGGGCCAGGCCGGCGGCGCCGGCGAGGCAGAAGGTACGGAAGTGACGCATTGTGGTCCTCACGGGTTGCGCGTGGGGGCGGGGAAAAGAAGGAAGGTCAGAGGCACGTCCAGGCGCTGGTTCCAGGACGCTTCATTGTGCTGGGCGCCGGGGAAAACCAGGCTGCGGAAGTCACCGGGGCCATAGCCTCGACGGCGGAAGCTCTGATCTACCTGGGTCTGGAAGACGGCGTAGAACTGATCCAGCGTCTCGTCGCCCCGGTCGAAATAGAAGCGGTGGTCGCCCGGCTCGGGCAGGCCGCGTTCGATCACGCCGGTCCAGGCGGCGACCAGGCGTTCGCGCCAGGCGTCCAGCGCCGCGCCGGGCTCGAGCCCTTCGACCTTTAGCGGCCAATGGGTGGACAGACAGGCGGCGGCGGAAAAGACCTGCGGCTGTTTCATCACCGCATACATGGAGATCAGGCCGCCCATGCTGGAGCCGGCGATCATCGTGGCCTGCGGCCCGGTCAGGGTGCGGTAGGCGCTATCGATGAAGGGCTTCAACTCCTCGACCAGGAACCGCAGATAGGCGTCGGACAAGGACGGACCGCCGTAGATGGCCTGGACCTCGTCGCGCATGTCGGCGGGCAGGGCGGCGATCAGGTCGGCGGGGACATATTCCCTCAGCCGCAAGTCCGTGTTCCATATGCCCACCACGATCGGCGCCCGACCCTGACCGCTCGCGATCAGCCGCGTCAGATGCTCGTCGACGCCCCATTCGCCGAAGTTGGCCGTGGCCGGATCGAACAGGTTCTGGCCGTCGTGCATGTAGAGGACGGGATAGGTTTCGTCGGATGCCTCATATCCGGGCGGCAGCCAGACCGTGACGTTGCGCGCCTTCACATGGGCCGACGCGACCGCCTCATGCAGCACCAACCGCCCGCTCGCGAGGGCGCCCTCAGCACGCGCCGCGCTGGAGAAGGGCAGGGCGGCTATGAGGGCCAGAAGACCCCGACGGTTCATCCGCGATGCTCCTTGACCATCAGCGCGCTGGCGGCGGCCAGGACGAAGGAGATGGCGCCCAGCACCAGAGCCCAGATCGCCTGACCATCGAACAGGGTCTTCAGGATCAGGCCCAGAACCGTGGCGGCCAGCAGTTGGGGCACGACGATGAAGATGTTGAAGACGCCCATATAGACGCCCATTTTTCGGTCCGGCACCGCCGCCGACAGGATGGCGTAGGGCATGGAGACGATCGACGCCCAGGCGAAACCGACGCCGATCATCGGCAGCCACAAGAGGCCCGGCTCGCGGATCGCGAAGACGCCAAACAGGCCGGCGGCGCCAAGCATCAGCATCAGCGCATGGGTCGCCTTGCGTCCGATCCGTTTGGCGATGACCGGCAGGGTGAAGGCCGCCAGGGCCGCCACGCCGTTATAGACCCCGAACAAAACCCCCACCCAGTCGGCACCCGTGGCGTAGGCGGCGGAGGTGGTGTCGGTCGCGCCGTAATGGACGCGGGTCACGGCCGCGGTAGTGTAGATCCACATGGCGAATAGGGCGAACCAGCTGAAGAACTGAACAACGGCCAGGCCGCGCATCGTCTCGGGCATGCGGAAGATGTCGTTCAGGATTTCGGTCGCAGCGTTGGTGATGCGGCGTCGCTGCATCATGCCCACGGCGATCTGGAGCAGGCCGAACCCGGCGAAGAAGCCGGCCAGGATCAGCAGCTCCTTTTCCAGATCGAGCGCGCCGATCAGCACGAAACCCAGCCCGCCGAGAACGGCGCAGACCAGGCCCGAGGTCATCCAGCCCTGGACGCTGCGGGACGGCGCTTCGGCCTCGACGGGCGCGGTCGGCGCGTCGTCTCGGGCGCGTTCGAAGGCCGCGATCTGTTCGGGGCTGTATTCCTTGGTCGACAGCACCGTCCACAGCACGGCCGAGAACAGGCCGGCGGCGCCGACGTAGAAGGCGATCTTGACCGACAGGGGCACCACGCCCGCCTCGGCGGTTGAGGCGATATCGAAGACGTTGGACAACAGCCACGGCAGGACCGAGGCGAAGACCGCGCCGGCGCCGATGAAGAAGCTCTGCATCGCATAGCCGGCGGTGCGCTGGTCCTCCGGCAGGTTATCGCCGACGAAGGCGCGGAACGGCTCCATGGTGATATTGATCGAGGCGTCCATGATCCACAGCATGGCCGCGGCGAACCACAAGCTGGGGCTGTTGGGCATGGCGATCAGCGCCAGGGTGGTGGCGATGGCCCCAACCAGGAAATAGGGGCGCCGCCGGCCGAACCGGGTCCAGGTCTTGTCGCTGAAATGGCCGATGATCGGTTGGACCAGCAGACCGGTCAGCGGCGCGGCGATCCACAGGATCGCCAGGCTGTCGACCTCGGCGCCCAGCGTCTGGAAAATCCGGCTGGTGTTGGCGTTCTGCAGGCCGAAGCCGATCTGGATGCCGAAGAAGCCGACGCACATGTTCCAGATCGCCAGGCCGGACAGGCGCGGGCGGTGCGAGAGCAGGGTCATCCGCGTCGCGCCCGACCGACCGGCACGAACCGGATCGCCTGACCGCCGCCGGGGGCCAGCGCCAGGGTCAGGGTATCAGACGACGTCACCTCGCGCTGCTCGATGACGATGTCCTCGCGCTTGCCGCGATAGTCGGCGTCCGGCCCGTCGCGATAGATTTCGGCCCGATATCGACGGCCGGCGTCCAGGAAGTCGAGTGGGGCCTTCAGCACGCGCGGATGCTCGTCGGTGACGGCGCCCAGGGCCCAGACATCCGTGCCGCGCTGCTTGCGAACCGTGACGACATAGTCGCCCATGGCGGCGTCCAGCGTGCGGCTCTCGCTCCAGTCGACCGGCACATCCTTGATGAACTGGAACGGGCCAGGATTGGCCTCGTAGTTGACCAGCAGATCCGCCGCCATCTGGATCGGGCTGTAGATCACGACATAAAGCGCCAGTTGTTTGGCCCAGGTCGTCTGCACGCCGCCGGGGCTGCGCGTCTCCATGCCGAAGATGCCGGGCGTATAGTCCATCGGCCCGGCCAGCAGGCGGGTGAACACCAGGTTCGGCTCATGCTCGGGCGGATTGCCGGGATTGCCCCAGGCCGAATATTCCATCCCGCGCTGTCCCTCGCGGCTGATGATGTTCGGATAGGTGCGGCGAAGGCCGGTGTCCTTGAACGGCTCGTGAGCGTTTACGGCGACCTTGTGGCGATAGCCGGCCTCGACGACGCGCATGTGGTGCTGGGCCATCGCCTGGCTCTCGTGCCAGGCCATCACCATCTGTCCGTCCGGCCCGGCGACGCGGGCGCCTTGCGCGTCGGCGACGTAACCGGTCTTCACCGAATGGACGCCGAGGCGTTCATACAGGGCCATGGCCGGCTCTAGCTGCTGCTCATAGTGGAAGGCGTTGCCGCCGGTCTCGTGGTGGCCGATGAGCTGCACGCCCTTGGACCGCGCGTGGGCGCAGACCGCTTCGATGTCGAAGTCGGGATAGGCTTCGGTGAAGCTGAAGTCCGCGCCGTTGGCGAACCACTGGCCGTCCCAGCCCTTGTTCCACCCCTCGACCAACACCCCGCCCAGGCCGTGCTTGGCGGCGAAGTCGATGTGTTTGATCGCATTCTCGGTCGTGGCGCCGTGCTTGGGCCCGGAGTTCCAGGTCTTCAGGTCCAGGTGCATCTCCCACCAGACGCCGACGTATTTCATCGGCTTGAACCAGCTGACGTCGCCCAGCTTGTTGGGCTCGTTCAGGTTCAGGATCAGGCTGGAATCCAGCAGGCCCGCGGCGCTGTCGGAGATTTGCAGGGTCCGCCAGGGCGTGTTGAACGGCGCCTCGCGCACTACCGCCGCATTGGTGAGGCCCGGCGTCAGCTGAGCGCGGAACTTCGTTTCCTCCGACCGACGCAGGTTCATCCCTGCGTAGTCGATGCAGGCGGCCTCGTGGATGGAGACGTGCAGGCCCGACTGGCCTCGAACCGTCATCGGCGTCTGGGCGCTGCCGACCGCATCGATGGGCGTGCGGCTGTAGAGATATTCCTCGCGGTTCCATTCCCACGCCGGGCACCACAGGGCCTCGCCGTTTTCGGCCAGGTTGAACTCGGTGATTTCCGAACCGATGCGGACGGTGGTCAGGCCGGCCTGCTGCGGGAACTCATAGCGGAAGCCCAGACCGTCGTCGTACAGGCGGAAGACCACGTCCACGCGGCGTCGCAGGCCGCCGGTCTCGGCATAGGCGACGCGCCATTCGTTGTAGTGGTTGCGAATGAACTGGCGCTCGCCCCACGGCTGCTCCCAAGTGTCGTCGACCGTGACCGGCTGGCCTGCAGTCAGGGTCAGGCCGCGCTCGATGGCCGGCGCGTCGGTCAGGAGGAAACCCAACTTGGACGGGGCCACCACGACCCGGCCCTGACGCAGCACCGAATATATCGGCCGTCCGTCGTTGTCGGTGAAAGCCTCGACCGTCAGCACGCCGCCGGGCGACGACGCGCGGGCATGGTTCGGCGCGGTCTGGGCGCGCGCGCCCGTCGCCCCCAGAGCCAGGATCGACACGCCGCCAAGGGCTAGGAAGGATCTGCGCTGCATCATGGGAACTCCGTTACGCCGCCTCTTGCCAACCGCCGCGAACGGTGGCTGCAATATTTGCAGAAAATTTTGCAGCTTCACCATGCTGCTGTGAGGACCCGCGACCTTGAGCTGCAAGACAACCCGTCTGGAAGACATCGCTCGCCTGGCCGGCGTGTCCATCGCCACCGCCTCGCGCGCCCTGAACGACAGCCCCGCCGTCAACGATCGCACCAAACAGACGATCTGGAAGCTGGCCAAGGAACACGACTATCCGTTCCGCCGCCACATGCCTGCCGGCCCGATCGGCGCCCAGGGCACGATCGCCCTGGTGGTGCCGCGTCCGCAGGGGCGCGAAGGGCGCCTCAGCGACCCCTTCTTCCTGGAGCTTTTGGCCGGGGTTGGCGAGGCGGCGCGCGAACGCGGCTGCGACCTCCTGATGAGCCATATCTCGCCCGCCAACTATGACGAGCTGTCGGCCGCGCTGAACACCAGCCGGGCGGACGGCGTGATCTTCCTGGGCCAATCCAGCCTGCACTCGGCCTTCAACCGGCTGGTCGACGCCGATCATCGTTTCGTCGTCTGGGGCGCCGAACTGCCCGACCAGGACTATTGCTCCATCGGCTCGGACAACATCTCGGGCGGGCGCCGCGCGACGTTGCATCTGGCGCGGCTGGGGCGAAAGCGCATCGTCTTCCTGGGCGATCTGGATCCGCCCGAGGCCATGCAGCGGCATCGCGGCTATCTGGACGCCTTGAGCCAGAGCGCGTTGGACGTGGACGCCGACCTGATCGTGCCTGCGCATTTCGAGGTCGAATCCGCAGAGGCCGCCGTGGACGCCCTGATCCGACGTGGGCTGGATTTCGATGGCGTCGTGGCTGCGTCTGACCAGATCGCCCTGGGCGCCGTGCGTGCCCTGTTGCACGCCGGCGTCGAGGTGCCGGGCCAGGTCTCGGTCATCGGTTTCGACAATGTGCCGTTCAGCCGCTACTCGCGCCCGGCGCTCAGCACCATCGCCCAGGACACCATGAAGGCCGGCCGGTTGATGGTGTCCAAACTGCTGGATCACGGCGGCGCCGCAGCAGGCCGTTCCGAGCGCGTTCCGACCGAGTTGATCGTTCGCGAGACCTGCGGCGGCTGACCCCGTCATCCGGCGTCGGCGAAGATCAGGCCGGCCAGCGGCCTCAGCGTCGATCCGTCCGCCTCGGTCCAGTTGACCGCCGCGATCCGGCGCGCGCCGGCGGGCGTTGACCAGTCCACGGCCTCAAAGCCCAGGTTGAACACGCACAGCAGACGCTCGCCGCCCTCGGCCCGTTCGAACCGGCGGAAGACCACCAGGTCGCCCGTGCTCTCGATCTCCAGCCCTCCGGTCCGCAGCGCCGGATGGGCCTGACGCAGGGCGATGATGCGGCGCGCGGCGTGCAGGATCGAGGTCGGGTCCGCCTCCTGCGCATCCACGGCCAGCGACAGATGGCGCGGATCGACCGGCAGCCAGGGCTCGACCGTCGAGAAGCCGGCGTTGGGCGCCGAGGCCACCCAGGGGATCGGCGTGCGGGCGCCGTCGCGGCCCAGAGTCTCAGGCCAGTTGGCGATGGCCTCGGGATCGACCAGCCGCTCGAACGGCACCTCGGCCTGAGGCAGGCCCAACTCTTCGCCCTGATAGACGAAGACATTGCCGCGCAGGCACATCAGCAACAGCAGGGCCATTTCCGAGAAGGCCTTCTTGTCCCGGCCCTTGGCCCAACGCGACACTGCGCGCGGCGCATCGTGGTTGGAGAAGGTCCAGGACGGCCAGCCCTCGCCCTGCTGATCCGGCCACATCCCATCGCCCACGCCGATCAGTTCGCTCTTCAGCGTATCAGCATACAGATAGAGGAAGCCGTAGGCCGAGTGCAGACGGTCGTTCCCGGCGGTGAATTCCTTCATCTCGCGATCGGCGTGATCGCCGCCGACCTCCGCCACCGTGAACCGGCCTTCATAGCTGTCGGTCAGGGCGCGGATGCGGTTCAAGAAGCCGATGATGTCCGGGTGGGACTGGTTATAGATCTTGTCCTGGAAATCGAACGGCCGCGTGCGCTTCTTGCCGTCCTGGATCGGCGGATTGTCGCGCAGGGACGGATCGTGGATAGCGAAGTTGATCGCATCCAGGCGGAAGCCGTCCACTCCCCGGTCCAGCCAGAACCGCGCCGCTGCGATCAGGGCGTCCTGAACCGCCGGGTTCCTGACGTTCAGCTGAGGCTGCGAGGCCAGGAAGTTGTGCATGTAGTACTGGCCGCGCCGAGCGTCCCAGGTCCAGGCCGGGCCGCCGAACACCGACTGCCAGTTCGACGGCGGCGAGCCGTCCGGCTTGGCGTCTGCCCAGACATACCAGTCGGCGTGGTCACCGTTGCGGCTGGCGCGGCTGTCGGTGAACCAGGGATGTTCGTCGGAGGTGTGCGAAAACACCTGATCGATGACGACCTTCAGCCCCAGGGCACGGGCGCGCGCGATCAGGGCGTCGAAGTCGGCCAAAGTGCCGAAGATCGGATCGACGTCGCAGTAGTCCGACACGTCATAGCCGAAGTCCTTCATCGGCGACGTGAAGAAGGGCGACAGCCAGATGCCGTCGACGCCTAGAGAGGCGACGTGGTCGAGGTGCTGGGTGATCCCCTTCAGATCGCCGACGCCGTCGTCGTTGGAGTCGGCGAAGCTGCGCGGATAGATCTGATACAGCACCGCGCCGCGCCACCAGTCGTGCGCCAATGCGGGGGCGGCGTCAGCCGTGGAAAGATCGAGGGGCAGGGCAGTCACGGCACGCTCTTGCAGACGAGGTAATCGAGGGGGGGCACGCGAACGGCGACGCTGGCGGGCGCGGAGGATTCGGGTGCGCAATCGCCGCGCAGAGCTTGCCACCGCAGCGAGCCGGGCTCCACCTCGACTTGAGCGGCGACGGGCGCAGTGGAGGTGTTGAACAGGGCCAGGATCTCCGATCCGTCCTCGCCGATGCGAGACAAAGCGAACAGGCCGGGCTTGTCGCCATAGGCGCGCACGACCTGACGACCGCGTCGCAGGGCCGGCTCTTCGGCGCGGATGCGGGTCATCTCTGCGATCGCCTGATACAGCGGAGCGTCGGTGGAATAGGCCGGCTGGCGACCGCCGACGGGCGTCTCGTTCGCATAGACCGGCGTGCGGCTGGGCCACATGTCCTGGCGCGAGTTTCCGTATCCGCCCGCGCCGGCGAAGCCCTGTTCATCCCCGTAATACAGTGTCGGCACGCCCCGGCTGAACATCATCAGAGCATGGGCCAGTTTGATGCGCGCCAGCACCTCGGCGTCGTCAGCGTTCGGATTGGCCTGTTTCACGAAGAAGCCGACCCGGCCCATGTCATGGTTGCCCAGGAAGGTCGGCAGGATGGCGGCGGCTTCAGCGCCCTTGTCATAGATCGTGTCGGCGTCGAACAGCTTGGCCAGGGCGTCGGTTCCGACCTTGCCAGACGCCACATCGGTCGCCTGTTTCTGGAACGGAAAGTCCAGCACTGCCGGATAGCCGTCGACCCGCGTGAACCGCGCCGTCACCGCCGGATCGGGATCATAGACCTCGCCGAAGATGTGGAAGTTCGGGATGCCCTTGGCCTCGGCGCGGGCGATCATGGCGGGGATGAAGGCCTGCCAGAACCCCGGGTTCACATGGCGGGCGGTATCGATGCGGAAGCCGTCGATCCCATATTTGTCGATCCAGCCGCCGAAGATGTCGATCATGCCCTGGATGACGACCGGGGCCTCGGTCAGCAGATCGTCCAGCCCGGCGAAGTCGCCATCCAGGCTGCTTTCGCCGGTGAAGGTGCTCTCGCCCCGGTTATGATAGTGGATCGGGTCGTTCAGCCAGGCCGGAACCTTGGCGTTCTCCTCGCCCGCCGGGACATAGGGCGTGTAGGCGTAGTCGGGCCGCGTCAGGCGCGAGAAGTCGCGACCGTCGAAGCCCTCATTGATCGGTGCACCGTCGACGCCGCCGCGACGGGTGTAGGGATAGTCGGCGCGACTGCGATAGGCGCAGCGGCCTCCCGGGCATTCGCGATACTGGATGACGTCGGCGGTGTGGTTGGCGACGATGTCCAGATAGACCTTCATCCCGCGCGCATGGGCCGCCTCGACCAGGGCGCGCATCGCAGCCTCGTCGCCGAAGTGCGGATCGACGGCGGTGAAGTCGGTGATCCAGTAGCCGTGGTGCGCCGCGCCGGTGTAGTCGCCATGGCTCTGCACGGGCTTGTTCTTGAACACGGGCGCCAGCCAGACCGCCGTCGCACCGAGGCCCTGGATATAGTCCAGCTGTTGGGTCACGCCCGCCAGGTCGCCGCCATGATAAAAATCGGTATCGGCCGGATCGAACCCGCTCTTCAGCCGGTCAGCGGCATAACCGCCGTGGTCATTCGTGGCATCGCCATTGGCGAAGCGATCCGGCAGCAGGAAGTAGATCACCTCGTCCTGTGGCAGGCGTTGACGCAGAGCGGACAGGGCGTCTTCGGCCTGGCGCGTTTCCGCCGCAGCCGGCGTTGCAAAGCCGCTCAGCAGGGCCGCCGCCATCGCCGCGTGCAGTCCGGCCCTTCTGGGGGTTACCCTCGCCATGACGCTCACTCCCTTGCGTCTGGAAAGTGCAAAGCCTTCCAGATCGATTTGCAAGATTTTGCAGCAATGGGCCGGGCTGTCAACGCGTCGCTGAAATGCTGCGATGCGCCATGGGAATAGCGCGAAACCGCACATTTCGGTGTCCTGTTGGGCTATGTACCGGCGCGAAGTGCGACGGAAATCAGACGCCCGCATTAACTGCTTGCAACATTCCAAAAGATTTGCATATTTTTGCGACGGCTTCAGATCGCGACGTTCAGAATCGCGGTCAGCCCCAGGGAGGATGACCATGTTCCAACGTCTCAACCGGCGCGCGCGCCTGCTATCCGGCGTCGCCTTCGGCGCAGCCGCCCTGATGGCGGTCGGCTCGGCCCACGCACAAACTGCAGCCGCCACGACGGCGCAGGCCGACGACCAAGCCACCGAAGTCGGTGAAATCGTCGTCACCGGCATCCGCCGTTCGATCGAAGCCGCGATCTCGGCCAAGGCCAACAACACCTCGATCGTCGAAGTCATCTCGGCCGAAGACATCGGCAAGCTGCCGGACGTTTCGATCGCCGAATCCCTGGCGCGCCTTCCCGGCGTGACGATGCAGCGCCTCGACGGCCGCAGCCAGGCGATCTCCATCCGTGGTTTGGGCCCTGATTTCACCACCGCCCTGCTGAACGGCCGCGAACTGGTCACCACCGGCGACAACCGCGGCGTTGAGTTCGACCAGTTCCCCGCCGAACTGCTGAACAGCGTCGTCGTCTACAAAACCCCGGACGCGGCTCTGATTGGTCAAGGTCTGGGCGGCACCGTCGACCTGCGCACCGTTCGCCCGCTGGCCTACGGCCGCCAAGCCATCGCCATGAACTACCGCCACGAGTGGAACGAGATCGGCGCCCTGAACTCGGGCACGACCGACAACGGCGACCGCTACACCATCTCCTACATCGACCAGTTCCTGGATGGCACGCTGGGCGTGGCCCTGGGCTATGCCCACATGAGCTCGCCCTATCAGTCCGAGCGCTTCAACGCCTGGGGCTATCCCAACTACACGGACGGCAATCTGCTGACTGGCGGCGTGAAGCCCTATGTGATGTCGTCGGAGCTGGAGCGCGACGGCTATATGGGCGTGTTGGAATGGCGCCCGAACGATCGCATCCACTCCACGATCGACGCCTTCTATTCCGAGTTCAAGAACACCCAGGTCCTTCGCGGCATCGAATTCCCGCTGGCGTGGGGTGGTTCCTCGGGTGACTGCACCGTGAACGTCCCGTCGGCGGTCTGCCGTCCCGGCCCCGCGCTGCGCCCTGGCTACACGGTCCAGGACGGCCTGATCGTCGCCGGCACCTGGGACAACATCAAGGGCGTGGTCCGCAACGACCTGAATAAGCGCGACAGCAACATCACTGCGTTGGGCTGGAACACCGAGTTCACGCTCAGCGACGACTGGTCGGCGAACCTGGACCTCAGCTATTCGAAGGTCGAGCGTAACGACATCATCCTGGAAACCAATGCTGGCACCGGCCGCAACATCAACGGCGCGCTGGACACTCTGGGCTTTGAACTGACCGACGATGGCGTGACCCGCTTCACCAGCCGTCTGAACTACGCCGATCCGAACCTGATCCGCATCACCAGCCCGCAAGGCTGGGGCGGCGACGTCATTCCTGGCGGTCAGGCCGGTTATATGAACACGCCGTCCATCGAGGACGAGATCAAGGCCGCTCGCTTCTCTGTGACGCGTGAACTGCACCAGAGCCCGTTTAAGTCGATCGACTTCGGCGCCAACTACACCGAGCGTCAAAAGAGCTTCGTCAACGACCAGTTCTATCTCGGCGTCCCCGGCGGCGGCGATCTGACCGTGCCTTCAGCCTTCCTGCTGGACCCGACCGACCTTGGCTATCTCGGCATCAGCGCCGTGCTGAGCTACGACGCTCTCGGCCTGGTCAATAGCGGCGCATTGAACCGCGTCCGCAACCCGAACGCCGACGTCACGGCCGGCAACTGGGAAGTGACGGAAAAGGTCTCGACCGCCTACGTCCGCGCCAACATCGATCACAACCTGTTCAGCCGGGCCCTGACCGGCAACGTCGGCATGCAGTTCGTCTATACCGACCAAAGCTCCAGCGGCTTCTCGGCGCGGCAGGTCGGACCGGGCGTCTCCGAGACCATCGCGGTGACGGGCGGCGACGAATATCTGGAGATTTTGCCTAGCGCGAACTTCATCCTGGAAACCGGCGAGGACATGTTCGCGCGTCTGGCAGTTTCGCGCACCTTGGCCCGTCCGCGCATGGACGATATGCGCGCCTCGCGAAACTACAGCTATAACCCCAGCTTGGCCCAATCGACCGACATCAACCGTTCCCCCTGGGGCGGCGGCGGCGGCAACCCGGAACTGCGGCCGTACATCGCGGACGTGATCGACGTGTCGTTCGAGAAGTATTTCGCCAACCGCAAGGGCTACATCTCGCTGGCGGCTTTCTACAAGAACCTGGAAAGCTACGTCTTTAATCGCAATCAGATCTTCGACTTCACCGGCTATCCGATCGGCGTGATTTCGCCAACGAACCCCGAGCCAGCCTTGCGCCAAGGCCTGGTCGGCGCGCCTGACAATGGCGAAGGCGGCTGGATCAAGGGCCTTGAGCTTTCAATCTCGGCGCCGTTCGACATCTTCCATCCGGCCCTGGAAGGTTTCGGCGCCCAGTTCAGCGCCTCGACCACGGACAGCGAAGTCCAGCCGGATCCGACCCAGGCCCCGACCGCTCTGCCGGGTCTGTCGGAAAACGTGATCAACGGCTCGCTCTACTATGAGCGCTATGGCTTCCAGTCGCGGATTTCGGCCCGTTATCGCTCGGATTACCTGGGCGAGGTCGCCGGCTTCGGCAACGGCCGCACCCTGCGTTCGGTCGCAGCGGAAAGCATCATCGACGCCCAGATCGGCTACGAGTTCCAGTCGGGTCCGGCCGAGGGTCTGTCGATCCTGGCCCAGGTCAACAACCTGACC
>NZ_DLTK01000079.1:2926-3642 GCF_002500885.1 Brevundimonas sp. UBA7838 | reverse complement strand
GCGGCCTGTTCGCCGCCCATCATCATGGCGACGCCGCTGCCCAGCAGCACCACGGCGCCGATCGGGGCCAGGATCATCCAGGTCTTCACCGACTTCTTGGACTTGGTCGTGCGGGCGTAGCGCGGAACGAAGGTCGTGTCCTCAGCGCGGGCTTCGGTATTGGCGTTGGCATAGGTCATAGACATTGTTCTGTCCTCCATAACGTCGATCAACCAACCCGCCGTTCCGCAATGCCGTTCCGCGTAAGGGGCAAAAGCCCCGAAGAAACACCGTTTCCGCCCGGAATGGGGCGAAGACCGTGCGCGGGTCCGCCGCATTTGCCGTCAATGCGGCAATAAAAAGCAGGGCTACGGTCTGGATTTCCGCCGCGTCAACCGAACAAATGGATCACGGCCGGACGGCAATTCGTCAGGTTCGCGAAGGATTGCGGACCCTATGGTTGACCCGACCGGCCGCCTTCGTCCATCACCGGACCGGGTGAACACGCATTGACCGGAGTACGGCGCGCATGGGTTTTGTAGCCAATATCCGTAGGGATGTCCG
This sequence comes from Brevundimonas sp. UBA7838, assembly GCF_002500885.1. Classification (NCBI taxonomy): domain Bacteria; kingdom Pseudomonadati; phylum Pseudomonadota; class Alphaproteobacteria; order Caulobacterales; family Caulobacteraceae; genus Brevundimonas; species Brevundimonas sp. UBA7838. The sequence goes on along the minus strand of NZ_DLTK01000079.1, from coordinate 3,099 downwards.
GTTCGCGCGCGGCCTGTTCCGTCTGTTGAAACGCATCAAGCCGATCGAGTTGGACAGCGACGTCCTGCTCTGCGACGACTTCGAAGAAGCGGTCGACAAGTTCGCCGACAACATCGCCATCGACGACGGTCAGCGCGCCCTGACGTATCGCGACCTGGACGCCATGGCCAACC
>NZ_DLTK01000079.1:2349-2740 GCF_002500885.1 Brevundimonas sp. UBA7838 | reverse complement strand
CTTCGCCCACTGGGCCAAGAACCGGGGCCTGCGTCGCAGCGACACCATCGCCCTGATGATGACCAACCGGATCGAGTATCTGGCGGCGTGGATCGGCTTCTCCAAGGTCGGCATCGCGACCGCCCTGATCAACACCAATCTGAACGGGCAGGGGCTGGCCCACTGTCTGGCCATCTCCAAGGCGTTCAACGTCGTCGCGGACGAGGATTGCTGGCGTCAGATCGAGGAGGCGCGGCCTCTGGTCGATCACAACCTGGCGCTCTGGGTTCTGGGCCTGACTGACGATCTGGAGACCAGCGACCGTCGCGGCCTGGACAAGCCGGTGCGCGGCGGGTCTTCGGTGCGACCGTCCAAGTCGGCGCGCGAAGGCCTGACCAACCGCGACACCGCC
>NZ_DLTK01000079.1:1415-2191 GCF_002500885.1 Brevundimonas sp. UBA7838 | reverse complement strand
CTGACCAACCGCGACACCGCCCTTTATATCTACACCTCCGGCACGACCGGTCTGCCCAAGGCGGCGCGCATCCCGCATTCGCGCGCCCGCACCTATATGCGCGCCTTCGCCGGCGCCACGCGTTCGACGCCCGAGGACCGGATCTTCAACGTCTTGCCGCTGTATCACTCGACCGGCGGCCTGGTCGGCGTGGGCGCGGCGCTGCTGAACGGCGCGCGGCTGGTGATCCGCAAGAAGTTTTCGGCCAGCACCTTCTGGCCCGACGTGCGCTCGTCGGGCGCGACCATGTTCGTCTATATCGGCGAGCTGTGCCGCTATCTGGTCAACTGCCCGCCGCACGAGGACGAGACCAAGCACAAGCTGCGTCTGGCGTTCGGCAACGGCCTGCGCGCCGATGTCTGGCCCGACTTCCAAAGCCGGTTCAAGATTCCTGACATCCTGGAATTCTACGGCTCGACCGAAGGCAATGTCTCGCTGTTCAACTTCGACGGCAAGCAGGGCGCGATCGGTCGGGTGCCGAGCTTCCTAAAGTCGCAGATCAATATTCGCCTGGTCGAGTTCGACGTGGAGACCGAACAGCCGATCCGCGGCTCGGACGGTCTGTGTCGTCTGGCGCGCGTCGGCGAGGTCGGCGAGGCCATCGGCCTGATCGGAAACGACATCCGCCACGACTTCTCGGGCTATGCCGACAAGGCCGCCTCGCAGAAGAAGATCCTGACCGACGTGTTCAAGAAGGGCGACCGCTGGTTCCGCACCGGCGACCTGATGAAGCAGGA
>NZ_DLTK01000079.1:647-1222 GCF_002500885.1 Brevundimonas sp. UBA7838 | reverse complement strand
CGGCGACCTGATGAAGCAGGACAAAGAAGGCTATTTCTACTTCGTCGATCGGATGGGCGACACCTTCCGCTGGAAGGGCGAGAACGTCTCAACATCCGAGCTCGAACAGGTGCTGATGGACGCGCCGGGCGTGACCGAAGCCATCGTCTATGGCGTGCCCGTTCCGGCCCAGGACGGCAAGGCCGGGATGGCGGCCCTGGTGGTAGAAGGCAAGTTCGACGCCCAGGCCTTCTCCGACCATGTTGAGGCCAAGCTGCCCGCCTATGCCCAACCGGTGTTTGTGCGGCTGATCAAGTCGGCCGAAACGACCGGCACCTTCAAATACCGCAAGGCCGATCTGGTGGTCGATGGGTTCGATCCGTCCAAGACCGGCGCCGCCCTCTATGTGCGGGGCGGGGCTGCGGGCTATCAGAAGCTGACGGCGGCCGGGCGCAACGCCATCCTGAAGGGCGAAAGCCGTCTGTAACGACTGGCAAGGCGGCGTTCGCGAAACGCCGTCTTAATGATTAATGGCGATAGTCCCGACCTCTCGCGTCAGGATTGTTCGCCTCCATGTTCCAGATCATCGGCATCGT
>NZ_DLTK01000079.1:0-550 GCF_002500885.1 Brevundimonas sp. UBA7838 | reverse complement strand
GTTCCAGATCATCGGCATCGTGCTGCTGTTCGGCCTCGTCTTCGGCAGCTACGCCATTTCGGGCGGCAAGTTCGAAGTGATCCTGCACGCCGCGCCGCACGAGCTGATGGCCATCGGCGGGGCGGGCATCGCCGCCTTCCTGATCTCCAACTCCTTGCCGGTGATCAAGGGGTCCATGGCGGGGCTGGGCAAGACCTTCGCTGGGCCGAAGTGGAAGAAGCAGGACTATAAGGACCTGCTGTCGCTGCTGTTCCAGCTGACCAAGACGATGAAGTCCAAGGGCGTGGTGGCGCTGGAAAGCCATATCGAAAAGCCCAAGGAATCGACCATCTTCCAGAAGTATCCCAAGGTGCTGAAGGACCATTTCGCCGTCGACTTCATCTGCGACACCCTGCGGATGATGACGATGAACCTGGAGGATCCGCACCAGGTCGAGGATGCGATGGAAAAGCAGCTCGAAAAGCACCATCACGAGCATCTGGAAAACGCCCACGCGCTTCAGAACCTGGCCGACGGCCTGCCTGCGTTGGGCATCGTCGCCGCCGTGCTG
>NZ_DLTK01000124.1:0-25259 GCF_002500885.1 Brevundimonas sp. UBA7838 | reverse complement strand
GAACCGCTCTTCCGATCTATGCCGCGCGCGAGGCCGCCTTGCCGCCGCCGACCCAGATCGCCGCGCCGGTCTCGCCGCCCCTGAAGGCCGAGGTTGAAAAAGCCGGGCCGATCACGCGCCAGATCGCCTTCACCGCCCCGGTGCGCGGCTATGCGATCAACTCGCCGTTCGGCCTGCGCAAACTGGCCATCGAAGCCAAGGCGCGCGCGCACAAGGGCGTCGACATCGCCGCGCCGAAAGGCACGACCGTCTTCACCGCCGCCGAGGGCGAGGTCATCCGCACGGGGTACGACCCCGAGGGCTATGGCAACTTCATCGAGGTGCGCCACCCCAACGGCATGAGCACCCTGTACGGCCACCTGAGCCGGATTGATGTGGCGAATGGCGACGCTGTCGCGCCCGGTCAGCGCATCGGTCTGGTCGGCTCCACCGGATATTCTACCGGCCCGCATCTGCATTTCGAGGTCCGTCGCGGCGGCGCCCAGGTCAATCCGACCAAGGTGGTCGATCGCCATTTCGACGTGACGGTGAAGGCCAAGGCCTGACGCGCATTGCGTTGCGACGGACGCCGCAAACGTCCTAGTGTCCCCTCTCGTTCTGGGAGGGATGGACATGAACAAGATCGTCGCCGCCGTCGTCGCGGGCCTTTTGGCCGCCACGCCCATCGCCGCTTCAGCGCAGGATTATGGGCGCTACAGCGACGCCGCCGCACAGACCGAGCTGTCGCGCCTGGCGGATGTGCAGATGGCGGTCATGGTGCCGATGCGCGACGGCGTGGGACTGGCCACCAATGTCTATCGCCCCAAGAACGCGCCCGGCCCCTTGCCGACCGTGTTCGTCCGCACGCCCTATAACGAGCTGGCCTACAACGCCCGCACCACGCGTTCGGCCCTGAGCTGGGTCAGCAAGGGCTATGCCTTCGTCATCCAGAACGAGCGGGGACGGTATTTCTCGGGTGGCGACTATCAGATCCTGGGCTATCCCCAGACCGACGGCTATGACGCCCTGACGTGGATCGCGGCCCAGCCCTGGTCGAACGGCAAGGTCGGCACCTTGGGCTGTTCGTCCTCCGCAGAGTGGCAGTTGACCCTGGCGGCCCAGAACCACCCGGCCCACGCCGCCATGGTGCCCCAGGCCTCGGGCGCCGGCATCGGCAAGGTCGGACGGTTCCAAGAACAGGGCAACTGGTACACCGGGGGCGTGCCGCGCAACCTGTTCTTCGTGTGGCTTTACGGCGTGGACAATCCGCAGCGCGCCCAGATCCCGATGGATATTGACCAGGAAACCCGCGCCCGGATCGTCCGCTATAACGACCTGGACGCCAAGAAGCCGGATGTGAATTGGCCCAGCCAGATCCGGCATCTGCCGGTCAATGACATGCTGAAGGACCTGGGCGAGCCGGCCGGCACGTTCGAGGAACTGATCGCGCGCACCCCATCCGATCCGGCCTGGCGTCAGGGCGGCCTGTATCACGACGACATGGGCTGGGGCGTGCCGTCGCTGTGGTTCAACAGCTGGTACGACGTCTCCATCGGCCCGAACATGGAGCTGTTCAACCACGCCCGGTCCACGACCCAGGATCGCGAAGCGGCCGAGAACCAGTACGTCGTGGTCGGCCCCAACAACCACTGCGCCTTTGCGGGCCTGGGGCCGAACTACAAGTCGGGCGACCGCCCGCTAGGCGACGCCACCTTCGACAGCGACGCCCTGGTGCACGCCTGGTTCGATCGCTGGCTGAAGGGCGAGCGCCGCGCCTTCCCCGAGAGCACGCCGCACGTGCAGTATTTCAACATGGGCGAAAACGCTTGGCGCACGGCCGCGCAGTGGCCGCCGGCCGGGGTCAGGACGGTGCGGATGTATCTGCGCTCGGGCGGCGGCGCCAACAGCTTGAATGGCGATGGCCTGCTGAGCCTTCAGGCGCCGCCCGCCGGCGAGCCGGCCGACCGCTATCGCTATGATCCGATGAACCCGGTCCAGACCATCGGCGGCGGCGATTGCTGCAACGGCGGCCTGGTCACGGCCGGGGCCTTCGATCAGCGACCGATCGAAGCGCGCAACGACGTGCTGGTCTATACCTCGGAAGCGCTGACCGAGCCGATGCAGGTCACCGGCTTCATCGATGCGGTGCTGAAGGTGTCGTCCTCTGCGCCCGACACCGATTTCGCGGTCAAGCTGGTGGATGTGGCGCCGGACGGCACGGCCTATATCCTGGGCGACACCATCATGCGGGCGCGCTATCGCAACGGCTATGATCGCCCCGCACCCCTGACGCCGGGCCAGGTGGCGACCGTGCAGCCCACGCCGCTGACCATCAGCAACACCTTCCAGCCCGGTCACCGCATCCGGGTCGAAGTCACCAGCTCCAACTTCCCCAAGTTCGTGCGCAACCTGAACACGGGCGGACCGAACGAGACCGAGAGCCAGGGCGTGGTCGCCGACAACGCCATCCATCACGCGGGCGACGACGCCTCCTACATCGATCTGCCTGTGGTGAAATAGGCGCCCCGCGCCGAAGTCGCTGGCGTCCCCTGTCGTCGGATTCTAGTCTGACGACAGGGATTTGGGAGGCGACATGGCGGCGTTGACGCTGGATGGGGTGAACAAGCGATACGGCGATTTCCACGCCGTGCGCGATCTGAGTTTTCAGGTCGAGAAGGGGTCGATCTGCGGCTTTCTGGGACCGAACGGGGCGGGCAAGACCTCGACCCTGCGGATGATCCTGGGGTTGCAGCCGGCGACGTCGGGGCGGATCGAGATCCTGGGCGCCGACGACGGGCGCAAGGTGCGCGACCGGATCGGTTTCCTGCCCGAGGAACGCGGCCTCTATAAAAAGATGACGCCGGTCGAGGCCATCGCCTTCTTCGGGGCGCTGAAAGGCCTGCCGGTCGCCGAAGGCCGCAAGCGCGCCAAGACCCTGCTGGAGCAGCAGGGGCTCGGCGAGGCGCAGAAAAAGAAGATGAAGGAGCTGTCCAAGGGGATGGCGCAGAAGGTGCAGCTGATCGCCTCGGTCGTGCACCAGCCCGAGTTCGTGATTCTGGATGAGCCCTTCTCCGGCCTGGACCCGATGAACCAGCAGGGCCTGGAGGCGATGATTCGCGGGCTGGCCGCGAACGGCGCCACGGTGCTGTTCTCCACCCACGTGATGCAGCATGCCGAGCGGCTGTGCGACAAGGTCGTGCTGCTGGCCCGCGGCAAGAAGGCGTTCGAAGGGACGGTGGATCAGGCCAAGGCCACCTCGCCGCGCTTTCTGGATCTGGACGGCGCGATCAGCGCGGACGCCGCCGCCGCCCTGCCCGGCGTCGCGGGCGTCGAGACCCTATCCGACGTCGATGGCGTGCGTCGCCTGAAGATCGCCCTGGCGCCCGGCGCCGGAGGTCAGGATACGTTGAAGACGGCCTTCCTGAACGGGCTAGACGTGCGCGGCTTCGCGCTGAAGGAGCCGACGCTGCACGACGCCTTCATCGGCCTGACCGGCGACCATCCCGACCAACCCGTCGCATCCGTGGAAGCTGTCCGATGAACCGCACCCTGCTGATCGCGCGACGCGAATATGTCGCCTACGCCAAGACCGTCGGCTTCTGGCTGTCGCTTCTGGCCTTTCCGCTGTTCGCCGTGCTGGGCGGCGGCATTCCGGCCCTGATCAAGGCCTCCGAACCGATCAAGTCGGTGGCGGTGATCGAGGAAGGCCCCAATGCGACGGGTCTGGCCGCCGCCGTTCGCGCCTCTCTGCAAGCGGATGTGGATCGTCAGAACGAACGCCTACGCGAAGCCGCTGAAAAGGGACAGGCCGGCGCCGGGCGCGCCGTCGCCTCCATCACGGGCCCCAAGATCCGTCTGGTCGACGCGCCGCCCGCCATCGCCGACGCCGTCGGCCCGGCCCGTGACGAGGCGATCCGCAAGGCGTTGGACAAGCAGACCTCGAAGGCCAAGCGCCTCGACGCCGTGGTTTTCCTGAGCCGCATGGATGGGAAGCCCGCCGCACAGGTCTGGACCGCGCGCGCCACCGACAATGACGTCTCCGGCTTCGTCCGCAATGCGCTTCGCGATGCACGGCGCACCGAACTTCTTACCGCAGCCGGAGTCGCCCCGACCGTGGCGCAGGAGGTTCAGACCTTCCGGCCAGAGGTGAAGTCCTTCTCGCCCAGCGCGGCCAGCGGGGGTGAAGTGTCGATGCGTGACCGGATCCCGTCCTTCATCGGACTGGGCGTCGGCTTCCTCCTGTGGTCGCTGGTCATCACAGGGGCCTCCATCCTGCTGAACAGCGTGATGGAGGAGAAGTCGAACAAGATCCTGGAGGTGCTGCTGTCCTCAGCCTCGGCGACCGAAATCCTGACGGGCAAGGTGCTGGGCGTGGCGCTGCTGACCCTGACGGTCATGGGGGTCTGGGGCGGGATCGGGGCCTTCACCCTGATTTCGGCCTCGCCCGAGACGGCGGCGACGGTCGGACAGGTTCTGCTGCACGACGGCCTGATCTTCTATTTCATCGCCTATATGGTCGGCGGATACCTGATGTATGCGGTGCTGTTCGCCGCCATCGGCGCCTTCTGCGAGACGCCGCGCGACGCCCAGACCCTGATGGGGCCGATCATGATGATCCTGGTCGTGCCGATCCTGGTGATGCAGATGGCCCTGACCAGTCCGGATGCGCCGGTGGTCAAGGTGCTGTCCTGGATTCCGTTCTTCACTCCGTTCCTGATGAGCGCCCGCGCGCCCAGCGATCCGCCGCTGGTGGAGGTGATTCTGACGTTGATCGGCATGTTCGCGACCGCCGCCTTCATGGTGTGGATCGCCGGGCGGGCCTTCCGCGCCGGGGCGCTGTCGGACGTGAAGCTGAGCTGGAAGAGCTTCGGCCGGGCGATTACCGGACGGGCGTAGGCGGCACGGTTGTCACCTCCCTATCGCGTCGCGATGGGGAGGTGGCGCGGCGCTTCCTCTGTCAAACTTGAAGAGCTCTCCACCACGCCCCGCAGAAACGAAACGCAAAGAAAAAGGCCGCTTCCCGAAGGAAGCGGCCTTAAATCTTTCGGCTTTCGCCGGGGTCTTAACGACCGCCGGGAACGCGCGGCTTCGGCGCAGGCAGCAGGCCCTCGCGCTGCATGCGCTTGCGCGCCAGCTTGCGGGCGCGACGGATGGCTTCGGCCTTTTGACGGGCGCGCTTTTCCGAGGGCTTCTCGAAGTGCACGTGGCGCTTCATTTCACGGAAGCTGCCCTCGCGCTGCATCTTCTTCTTCAGGGCTTTGAGCGCTTGGTCGACGTTGTTGTCGCGAACGAAAATCTGAACCAGGTTAAACTCTCCTTTGGCCGCCCGCCGCGTCCTGTGAGGGAGACGGGCGAACAAAATAAAATCGTCTTCCGACAGCCGGGCTCTCGGATGAAGGCGCGCTGATACACGAGCCGCCTCCTTCTGTCCAGATCGTCGCGACCATTCTTCAAGGCTCGAAACGCCATGACGACCGGCGTATGATCGCCCTTATGACCGAGACGACAGACTGGGCCGACCGGACCGAACAGACCGTGCTGGACGCCGCCATCGCCCGCGCGCCCGCGCTGGGTTGGAACGCGCGTCTGGTGCGCGAGGCCTGCGAGGCGTGCGGGCTGTCACAGGGCGACGAGGAATTGCTGCTGCCCAACGGCGCGCGCGATCTGGCGGCCCTGCTGTCGCGCCGCCATGATGCGAGGGCGCTGGCGGCTCTGGGTGAAATCGACGCCAAGTCGCTGAAGATTCGCGAGCGAATCGCCCGCGCCGTGTCCGAGCGGATGGAGGCGGGTGCCGCCGATCTGGAGGCCACGCGTCGCTGCGCCGCCTTCCTGGCCCTGCCCGTCAACGCCGATCTGGGGCTGAAACTGGCCTGGGAAAGCGCGGATCATCTGTGGCGCTGGGCCGGTGACGAGGCGACCGACTGGAACCACTATTCGAAGCGGACGATCCTGTCGGGCATCCTGATTCCCGCCCTGACCATGCGCTGGTTCGACGGACGAGAAGCGGCGGAGGCCTTCGTCGCCCGCCGGATCGATAACGTCATGGCCTTCGAGAAGTGGAAGGCGGGCAAGGATTTCGACGCGCCGTTCCGAAAGGTCAGCGATGCGCTGAGCCGCATGCGGTATGGGGCGAGGGCGTAAGGCAAACCCGTCAAGGTTGCAGAAAAGCGCAACCAATGCGACCCTTCGTTCCAACGGAGGGTGTGGGATGCGAAAGACTATCGCCTTGAGTGGCGTAGGCGTTTTGGCAGGGTCGGCGCTTTTGGGCGTACTTTCTTACCAAGAGCCGCCGTCACGAGTGAAGCCGAAGGCCTGTTGGGTCGAGAGCAAACCGATTCCCAACGGCGTGCTCAATTTCGTGCGGTGTGACGCGACCAAGGTCGGCTGATCAGACGACGCTCAGCACCCGGTTCACATGCGCCATCTTGCGGCCGGGGCGGGCCTGGGCCTTGCCGTAGAGGTGCAGGCGTTCGTCGGACTTGGCCGACAGCTTGCGCCAGTCCTCGACTTCGTCACCCAGCAGGTTTGTCATTTCGATGCGGGCGTGGGCCGTCGTGGGGCCGAGCGGCCAGCCGGCGACGGCGCGGATATGCTGTTCGAACTGATCGCAGACGCAGCCGTCCTGGGTCCAGTGGCCGGTGTTGTGAACGCGCGGGGCGATCTCGTTGACCAGAAGCACGTCGTCGCCGAGGTCGAACAGTTCGACGCCCAGAACGCCGACGTAGTCCAGCCCGTCCAGGATCGCCTCGGCGATGGCGCGGGCGCGAACTTGGGTTTTCTCGTCCACGGCGGCGGGGGCCAGGGTGGTGCGCAGAACGCCGCTCTCGTGCCGGTTCTCGCCCAGCGGATAGACCGCCATGTGGCCGTCCCAGTCGCGGGCGGCGATGACCGACAGTTCGCGCACGAAGGTCGCCTTGGACTCCAGGATGGCCGGACGACCGCCCAGGCTTTCCAGGGCGGCGGGCGCGTCCGCGATGGCGTGGATCCAGACCTGGCCCTTGCCGTCATAGCCTTCGCGGCGGGTCTTCAGCAGGGCGGGCAGGCCCAGTTCCATCAGGCCGACGACCAGGTCGTCCAGCGTGTCGACGACGGCGAAGGCGACCGTAGGGGCGCCGACGGCGTTCAGGAAGGTCTTTTCGTCCACCCGGTCCTGCGACACGCGAAGCGCCGTCGGTCCCGGCGCGACGAGGGCGCCGGCCTCGGCCAGACGCTCGATGGATTCGGCCGGAACATTCTCGAACTCGAAGGTCACGACATCGGCGGCGCGGCCCAGCGCCGACAGGGCCTTGGGGTCGTCATAGGCGGCGACGATCTGGCGCGCCGAGACCCGGCCGGCCGGGCTGTCGGCCTCGGGGTCCAGGATCACGACGTCGAAGCCCAGGCGCGAGGCGGCCTGGCTCAGCATCCGGCCCAGTTGGCCTCCGCCGATGATGCCGAGGGTCGAACCGGGGGGAAGCGGAAGATCAGGCACTCAGTCCTCGACGGTTTCTGCGACGGATTCGGTCTGGGCGGCGCGGAAGGCGGCCAAACGTCCGGCCAATGCCTCGTCCGACAGAGCCAGGATCTGGGCGGCCAGGATGCCGGCGTTGGCGGCCCCCGCCTCGCCGATGGCCAGGGTTGCGACCGGAACGCCGGCCGGCATCTGAACGATCGACAGCAGACTATCCATGCCCTTCAGCGCCTTGGACTGGACCGGCACGCCCAGCACCGGCAGTTCGGTCATGGAGGCGGCCATGCCCGGCAGATGGGCGGCGCCCCCTGCCCCGGCGATGATGACCTTGTATCCGGCGGCCTTGGCGCCCGTGGCGAACTCGACCAGGCGTTGGGGCGTGCGGTGGGCGCTGACGACCTTGGCGTCCCAGGCGACGCCCAGTTGATCCAGGCGATCGGCGGCCAGCTTCATGGTCGGCCAGTCGGACCGGCTGCCCATGATGATCGCCACCGGGGTTTCGGAAGTCGCCATGTCTGCAAGGCCCCTCGCGGAAAGGCGCCGGTTACAGCACGCGGGTGACGCCCGCAACCGCAACACCGTGATTTCAGCCGCGTCGGCCCGTAATGTCGGCCTTCAATGTCGACGGATCACGCTCTACCATCGTTCGACCGCGCGACGCAGACTGAGTCGCGCCTTCGGAGCCATCCCTGCGCCGTGACCGACGTGGCCGAACACGATCTGACCGCCGAAATCGCGCGCCTGCGCGTCGAGCTGGAAGCGTGGAAGACGCGCGCCGCCGCCGCCGAGGCCGCCGCCGACCACGATGTGCTGACCCCCGCCCTGAACCGGCGCGGCTTCATCACAGCGATGCAGCGGACCATGGCCTATTGTCAGCGGCACGGGGTGCCGGCGGTGCTGCTGTATCTGGACATGGACGGGTTCAAGAGCGTCAACGACAGCCTGGGCCATGCGGCTGGCGATGCGGCCCTGGTGGCGGTGGCCGAGCTGTTCCTGGCCAATCTGCGCGAGTCGGATGCAGTGGGTCGGCTAGGCGGCGACGAGTTCGCCCTGCTGATGTTGCACGCGGGCTATGAAGAGGGCCGGGCCAAGGCGCGTCAGCTGGCCGAGGCGCTGAAGACCGAGGGCTTTGTCTGGGACGGCCAGAAGACCGAACTGGGCGGCTCGTTCGGCGTGCGCGCCTGGGACGGCCATACCGACGCCGAGGTCTGGCTGACCGAAGCCGACGCCGCCATGTGGGTGAGGAAGAAGGGGCGCTAAGGCCCCTTCCCGCCCCCGCCGCTTAAAGCGGCAGTTTCAGCTGAATGCCGCCCATGTGGCTGTCGGCGTGATCGCCGAAGCGGCCGCGATAGCCGACCGTCACCTTGACCGGGCCGACCGACCCCTCGACGCCGGCCGAGGCCAGGAACTGGCCGCCGAACGGATCGTCGATCTCGCGCGACAGCACCTGGGCCGGGTTGTTGTAGAGACCGACGCGCACTGGATCGGAGCTGTCGTCCAGGGCGTCGCGGTAGCCACCCTCGGCGAACAAGCCGAACCCGCCCATTTCCGCCTCGGCGCGCAGGGCGACCTCGCCGGTCAGGGCTTTCACGGTGCGATCGCCGTACTGATACTGGGCGCCGACGCCCTGTTCGTAATAGCCGTCCACGTCGCTGGACACATAGGCAATGGCCGCACGGGGCGACAGGGCGACGCCGCCCATGTCGAACCACATGCCGCCCTGCAGACGCGCGCCGCTGCTGAGCGCGCGGGTTTCGGCGGTGTGAACGATCGGCGCCAGGCTGGTGGTGCGTTCGATGTCGTCGATGTTGTCACGCGCCACGCCGACGGCGGCGTTGACGAAGACATCGCCCGAGCGCCAGCCGCCATAGACGTCCAGGCCGAAGCTTTCGACGTTGAACTGCAGCGCCTGGCTTTCGACGTCGGTGTTGCGCGCCGTGCCGGCCAGACCGAAGCGCCAGTTGGCCGAGGGGCCGGCCTCAAGCGCGATACGGGCGCCCCAGCCGTCGCTGGACGAACTGGTGACCGAGCCGCGCGCGTCGGTGTCGGCGCTGTCGATCAGGGCCGAAGTTGTGACGGATACGCCGGCCTCCCACGGCTGGCGACCCGACAAGGCCTCGCCGGCGGCGTCCAGGGCGTCCTCGCGGTGACGATAGGCCGTCTCGCCCTGCAAGGTCGATTGGGCGCCGATGTCGCCATAGTAGAGGTAGTCGGTCGCCAGTTGGGCGATGATCCGATGGCCCGCTGCGGTCGGGTGGACGCCGTCGAAGTAGAAGTAGCTGTCCGGGTTCGTGCAGACCGTCACGCCGTTGAAGCAGGGCTGGGTGATGTTGGTGATGCCGAACAGGCCTGGATTGCCGGCCAGGGTGTCGCCGATCTTGTACAGGTCCATCATGATGATGTTGCTGCCTGGGCGGGCGGCGGCCGTGGCGGTCAGATTGGTCTGAAGCGCCGTGTTGAAGGTGGTGACGGCGAAGTCGGCCAGGGGCGCGGCGGTCGTGCCGCGGAACTGAGGCGTCAGGCTGAGCTTGGGCAGGTTGGTGACCAGGATGGTCCCGGCCCCCGCACCCGCCACGGTGTTGACCAGGCTGTTGATGTTGGCGGCGGCAGTCGTGGCGACCGGCGTGATGGCGGCGACAGGGCTGGCGGAAGCGCCGGCGGCGGGCAGGCCCTGGAAGATGTCGTTGGCGCCGCCCAGGACGCTGACCAGATCGGTCGAGCTGAAACGCCCGCCTGCGGCGGTGTAGCGCGACAGCTGATTCAGCATGCCGAACGGCACCCCAGCCGAGGCGTCGGTCCGCGAGCCGCCGAAGGCGTAGTTGATGCTGCCCGTGACCGAGCCGTTGAAGTTGGCGGCGTTGAAGCCCAGCAGTTCAACGAAGGTCGGACCGTTCGAGAAGCGGCGCGCATAAGGCGGCGACGGCGGCTGGGTCCCGCCCGAGATCAGAAACAGGTTGCCGTTGTCGCTGAGACTGTCGCCGAAGACGACCAGACGGTTGTAGGTCTGGGCCGAGGCCGAGCCGGCAAAGGCGCAGGCGGCAAGCGCCAGAGCGGCGACGGCGCCGCCGGTGATGAAGCGTGACATGAAATTCCTCCCGCAGCCGTCGTTGCGCGGCCGTTCGACGTGAGGATGCGCCAGTTCGCGCAGAGCGCAAGATGCCGCGAGGTCAGCTTTCGGAAGATATTTGCGAGCGACGTATCACTGCAACGTGCGGAATTTCAGCGTGCCCGGCACCGTCTTGAGTTCGCGCAGCGCCTCCGGGTCGTAGTCGCGGTCCACGTCGGTGATGACATAGCCCGTGCGCTCGTCCGTCTTCAGGTGCTGGCCGAGGATGTTCAGGCCCGCCGACGCCAGGGCGCGGTTCAGTTCGGCCAGGACGCCCGGCTGGTTCCGGTGGATGTGCAGGATGCGGTGCGCGCCCGAAACTTCGGAAAGCTGGACGTTGGGCAGATTGACGCTGAAGGTCGTGTCGCCCCGGTTCAGGTAGCCCAGCAGGCGTTCGGCCGCGAACTCGGCGATGGCCTCCTGCGCCTCTTCGGTCGAGCCGCCTATGTGCGGCGTCAGGATCATGTTGGGCAGGCCCTGAAGGGGGCTCTCGAAGGGGTCGGCGTTGGTGCGCGGTTCTTCGGGGAAGACATCGACGGCGGCGCCGGCGACCCGGCCCGAGCCGATCGCCTGGGACAGGGCGCCGACATCAACCACATGGCCGCGCGCCAGATTCAGGAACAACGCGCCTTCCTTCATCCGGCCGAACTGGGCCGCGCCGAAGATGTTGGCATTCTCCTTGCGGCCATCGACATGCAGGGTGACCACGTCGCTTTCGGCCAGAAGCGCGTCCAGCGAGCGCATGCGGCGCGCGTTGCCCAAAGCCAGGCGCTCCGACAGGTCATAGAACAGCACCCGCATGCCCAGGTTTTCGGCCAGGACCGACAACTGGCTGCCGATCGCGCCATAGCCCACGATGCCCAGGGTCTTGCCGCGCAGCTCCTTGGAGCCGGTGGCGGACTTGTTCCACTTGCCGACGTGCATGGCCGAGGACTTGTCCGCCACGTCGCGCATCAGGACGATCATCAGGCCGATGGCCAGCTCGACCACCGAACGGGTGTTCGAATAGGGCGCGTTGAACACCGCCACCCCGTGATCCGAGGCCGCGTCCAGGTCGATCTGGTTGGTGCCGATGCAGAAGGCCGCGATGGCCATCAGGCGGTCGGCCTGTTCCAGCACGCGGCGGCTGACCGTGGTCTTGGAACGGATGCCCAGGACATGGACGCCCTTGATGGCCGCGATCAGATCGTCCTCGTCCAGCGCCCCCTTCTGGGTTTCGACCGAATAGCCCGCCTCTTCCAGCCGCTCGACGGCGGCGGGGTGGATGTTTTCCAAAAGCAGCATCTTCATGCGGCTGCGCGGGAAGGACCAGCGGCCGACAAGGCCTTCGGCATGCAGCACCTCGTCGAGCGACGCGGCCTCGGCGTCGGCGACCTGGACCACCGGCGCGCGGCGCACGACCTCGGTGAAGGCGTAAAAGGCGTCAGCGGCGCCCGCGATCTTGACCTCGGCGTCGTTCCAGCCATCGCCGACCATGACGACGCGACCCGACAGGTTCAGACCGTGAATGGCGGTCGGCTTGCCGTTGGCGTGCGACAAGGGGTTGGCGTCGTCAACGCCCACCACGCGGTCGTCGGCGTCATAGATCAGATCGTTGCACAGCACGCGATCGGCAGAGACGCCCAGCTCTTCGGCGACGGGGGCAATCACCTCGCGGAAGCCGCCGGAGAGGATGACGACCTTGCCCTTATTCTGCTGGAAGAAATTCAGGTTGCGCCGCACCGACGCCGTCAGGTGGTCCGGCGCGGTCTGGGCCAGGGCGGCGACATGGGCGCGGGTCAGCGGCAACAGCGCCAGACGGCGGCGCAAAGCCTCGCCGAATTCGATCTCCCCAGCCATAGCCTGATCTGTCAGGGCGGCGATCTGGGCGCGCGTCTCGGATGCGCCCGGCGCGTCCGCCAGGGCGATGTCGGCCAAAGCCTCAAGGGTCTCGAAATCGACCAGGGTCGAATCGAAGTCGAAGATCAGGGTGGGGCGCGCGCTCATGGGCGGCGTCTTAGCGGCCTTCGCGCCTGCGGCAAAGCCGAGCGATGCTGCTTACTGTGGGCAGATGCGCTAAAAGTTTGCCGCCCGCCGCGATTTTCACCGGGCGAGCGGCACGAAAATATCAAAAGCGCGCGATGCGACGCACGTGGCTGTCGGGACGACGGCTTTCGAGAACTGCCGCGCCGACGGCTGCGGCGATGGTCGCCACCGCCAGAAGCGCGCCGCCTTCGCGGGCGTGGTCACGCGCATATTGACCGGCGTCGTCAGCATAGCGGCGCGCCGTCTTGCCATGCTTCTTCAGCGCCTTCTTGCCGTCCTTGCGGGCCGAACGGAACCAGTCGTCGGCGCGATCGCGCACGTCATAGGCGGTGTCTGCGGCGCGGTGGCGGGCGTCGCGCGAAAGTGCGCCGGCGCGCTCACCGACATCCTCGGCCCGGTGGCGGAAGGCGTCGACGGCGTCGTGGAAACGGTCGCGCAGTTCGGACGTATCGACCCAGCCGCGCGGGTCGATACGCGACTTGATGCGCTGGTAACGGGTGGGGCCGCTGCGTTGCGTCAGATAGACGACGGCGACAGCGCCGAGCGCGACTGCGAGGAGGCTGCCGGCGGTGATGCCGGGGTGTTTGCGAATCTCTTCGATCGGATCGATGTCGCGGATCATCGGCGGAACCTCTTCAGTTATTGGCGTCATGAACGGAGCGACGGCTCCGCTTGAGCCAAAAGAGCGATCCGCGCCGAAATCGGTTCCGTCGCCCTCCCCCAGACCCGGCGGATTCGCCCCCTTATCAAGCCGCCCGCGGGCGCCTACATAGCCGCGATCCCGAAATGACGCCCCAAAGGACCTCGCCGTGACCGATCACGCGTCCAACATTCCCGTTTCCGACGATCTGGCCGCCGCCTTCCAGATCGAAGGCTGGCCCGTGCGTGGTCGCCTGGTTCGCCTGGGCGCGACCATCGACAAGATCCTGGCCGCACACGCCTATCCCGAGCCTGTCGCCGCCCTGTTGGGCGAGGCCTGCGCACTGGCCGCCCTGATCGGCTCCAGCCTGAAGTTCGAGGGCCGCCTGCTGGTCCAGGCCCAGGGCGACGGCCCCGTGCGCTACGTCGTCGCCGACTATGGCACCGACGGCCCACTGCGCGGCTATTGCCGCTACGACGAGGCCGAGGTGGCCGAGGCGTCGCAGGGCTTCGCCCGTCCCGGCGCCCGTTCGCTGCTGGGCCAGGGCGTCTTCATCATGACGCTGGATCGGGGCCCCGACTTCGAGCGCACCCAAGGGATCACGCCGATCGAGGGCGAAAGCCTGTCGTTGGCCGCCGAACATTATTTCCAGCAGTCGGAACAGGTGCCGACCAAGGTGCGTCTGGCCGTCGGCCAAGTTCAGACCGAGGCCGGATCGCAATGGCGCGCCGGCGGGGCGATGATCCAGATCATCGCCGGCGACGAGGCGCGTGGTTCGACCGAAGAGGTCTGGGACCGCACGCGGGCCCTGTTCGGCACGCTGGGCGATGACGAGCTGGTCGATCCGACGATCTCGCCCGAGACGCTGCTGTTCCGCCTGTTCCACGAAGACGGCGTGCGACTGGAGGGCGCGCGAGAACTGACGGCCGTCTGCCGTTGCTCGCGCGAACGGATCGCCTCGGTCCTGGCCTCGTTCGATCCCGCCGAGCGCGCCGACATGTTGGAGGACGACGGCAAGATCCGCGTCACCTGCGAATATTGCGCCACGGTCTATGCGCTGGACCCCGACGAAGTGGTCGCAGACCAGATCTAAGTTAAAAAGGGCGGCTACGAGAGCCGCCCTTTTTTTGATCTCAGCCTTCCAAATCCAGCGAATAGCCCGCCGAGCGGACCGTGCGGATGGGGTTGGCGCTTTCGTCGGCGATGGCCAGGGCCTTGCGCAGGCGACCGACGTGGACGTCGACGGTGCGGGCCTCGACATAGACGTCCGAGCCCCAGACGGCGTCGAGCAGCTGCTCGCGGCTGAACACCCGTCCGGGGTGCTGCATGAAGTGGTCCAGCAAGCGGAACTCGGTCGGGCCCAGATGGACCTCCTTGCCGTTGCGCTTCACCCGGTGCGAGACGCGATCCACGACGATGTCGCCGTGGTTCAGGCGGTCGTCGGCCAGCCCCGGACGGATGCGGCGCAGCACGGCGCGGATGCGCGCGATCAGCTCGACCATCGAAAAAGGCTTGGTCAGATAGTCGTCGGCGCCGGTGTCCAGACCGCGAACCCGGTCGCTCTCTTCGCCACGCGCCGTCAGCATGATGATCGGCAGGTTGCGGGTCTCGGCCTTGCCGCGAATGCGACGGCAGACCTCGATGCCCGACAGCTTGGGCAGCATCCAGTCCAGCAACACCAGATCGGGCAGACGCTCGTCGATCTGGAGCATGCCCTCCTCGCCGTCGGCGGCGACGGCGACGTCGTAGCCTTCCTTTTCGAGATTGTACTGAAGAAGGGTCGCCAGCGCGTCCTCGTCTTCCATCACAAGGATATAGGGCTGCACGTCGGGTCTCCGGTCTCGGGTCAGTGCGTCGAAAGGTTCGGCGTCGGATCGGAATCCTCGGCCGTGGGCTGGGCGCGCGGGCGTTCGCCCACGATGTCCTCGCCCGTGATCTCGTAGTGGACGGTTTCGGCGATGTTGGTCGCGTGATCGCCGATCCGCTCCAGGTTCTTGGCCATGAAGAGCAGATGGGTGCAGGCGCCGATCGTGCGCGGATCGCCCATCATGTAGGTCAGCAGTTCGCGGAACAGGGCGTTGTAATGCTCATCGACCTCGTCGTCGGTCTGCCAGACGGCGACGGCCCGATCGAGTTCCGAGGCCGTATAGGCGTCCAGCACATCGCGCAGGCGGGTCGAGACCAGCCTTCCCATCCGCTCGATCGAACGGGTCAGGGGCTGCATCGGCTGGGCTTCGGCCAGGATCAGCGCGCGCTTGGCGATGTTCTTGGCCAGGTCGCCTGTGCGCTCCAGATCGGTGGCGATCTTCATGGCGCCCAGGGTGCGGCGCAAGTCGCTGGCGACCGGCTGGCGCAGGGCGATCAGGCGGATCGCCTTCTTCTCGATATCGCGGTGCAGGGCGTCCAGCTTCAGATCGCGTTCGACCACGGCGCGGGCCAGGGCGATGTCGCGCCGGGCGACGGAATCGATGGCGTCCGCGACCTGGGCCTCGGCCAGACCGCCCATGCGGGCGATCTCGGCCGTGATCTGGTTCAGTTCGTCGCCATAGGCTTTGACGGTGTGCTGGTTCATCGGATTAGCCGAAGCGTCCCGTGATGTAGTCGAGCGTGCGCCGTTCGCGCGGATTCTGGAAGATGTCTTCCGTATCCCCGGTCTCGACCAGACGGCCCATGTGGAAGAAGGCGGTGCGTTGCGACACGCGCGCGGCCTGGGCCATCGAGTGGGTGACGATGACGATGCAGAACCGCTCGCGCAGTTCGTCGATCAGTTCCTCGATCCGCGCCGTGGCGATGGGGTCCAGCGCCGAGCAGGGTTCGTCCATCAGGATGACTTCGGGGTTCACGGCGATGGCGCGGGCGATGACCAGACGCTGCTGCTGGCCGCCTGACAGACCCATGGCCGACGATTGCAGGCGGTCGGCGACCTCTTCCCACAGGCCAGCGCGCTTGAGCGCCTTTTCAACGACCTCGTCCATCTCGGCCTTGGACGACACCAGGCCGTGGATCTTGGGCCCGTAGGCGACGTTTTCGTAGATCGATTTCGGGAAGGGGTTCGGACGCTGGAACACCATGCCGACGCGGGCGCGCAGAAGCACCGGGTCGATGGAACGGTCGTTGATGTCCTCGCCGTCCATGGCGATGCGGCCCGTGACCTTGGCCCCGGCGATGGTGTCGTTCATGCGGTTCATGGTCCGCAGGAAGGTGGACTTGCCGCAGCCCGACGGGCCGATCAGGGCCGTGACGGTCTTGTCCGGAATATCCAACGAGACGTCATAGAGCGCCTGTTTGCCCTCATAGAAGACCGAGACGTCCCGCGCGGCGATCTTGATCGGACCGACGGGCGGGCTGTCGACCACGGCGGGGCCCGACCGGGGCGTAGCGTCCTCGACACGCGGTTCGGCGGCTGCGCCCTTGGATGGGGCGATTTCGGGCAGGATCTGACCGCCCATGCGCGGCGCTTCGGTCGGATCGATCGAGCCGGCGCCGGTCTGGTCCTCGGCGGAGCGGAAAATACGGAATTTCATTCTCTTACCACCGACGCTCGAAGCGCCGCCTCAGGATAATGGCCGCCGCGTTCATGATGATCATGAAGACCAGCAGGACGATGATCGCCGCAGCGGTGCGTTCGTGGAAGGCCCGCTCCGAGGCATTCTCCCAGATGTAGATCAGCGAGGGCAGCGCGCCGACAGGCTGGTCGATGGCGTGCGGCACGCCCGGCACGAAGCTGACCATGCCGATCAGCAGCAGCGGCGCGGTCTCGCCCAGGGCGTGGGCCATCGAGATGATGGCGCCGGTCATGACGCCAGGCATGGCCAGCGGCAGGACGTGGCTGAACACCGTCTGGGTCTTGGATGCGCCCATGGCCAGGGCGGCCTCGCGGATCGACGGGGGCACGGCTTTCAGCGCCGAACGGGTGGCGATGACCAGGGTCGGCAAGGCCATCAGCGCCAGGACCAGACCGCCGACAATGGGACTGGCGCGCGGCAGATGCATCCAGTTGATGAAGAGGGCCAGACCCAAGAGGCCGTAGACGATGGACGGCACGGCCGCGAGGTTGTTGATGTTGACCTCGATGATGTCGGTCAGCTTGTTCTTGGGCGCGAACTCTTCCAGCCAGATGGCCGCGCCGACGCCCAGCGGAATGGCGATCAGGGCCGTAACCATCAGCATCAGGGCCGAACCGACCACGGCGCCCAGGACGCCCGCCAGTTCCGGCTGCGTCGAATCGCCGTTGGTGAACAGGGCGGTGTTGAAGTGCGAGCCGATCACGCCTTCGGTCTGCATCCGGTCCAGCCAGGCGATCTGCTGGTCGGTCAGGCGGCGCTGATCCTCGGGCGTCTCCCTGGAGATTTCGCCCTTCAGATACAGATCGGCGTCATCGGACAGCGGCACGGCCAGGGGCACGGTCTCGCCGATGACCTCGCTGCGCTTGGCGACCAGGTCAGCAGCGACGAACTTCAGCTCCGACGAGAACAACCGCTTCATCTGCGCGGCTTTGGTCCCCGCCGCGTCGTCCTGAATACCCATGCGGGCCAGCTGCTGCTCGGCGGCCAGTTGCTCGAAGTTGGAGCCCTGCGGATAGGCGCGGTCCACGCGCGCCGGGTCCATGAAGACCGGCACGGTGACGGTGTGCGTGTAGAAGGCGGTGTGGCCCTGCTCGACGATGCGCACCAGCAGCACGGCCAGGAACAGCATGGCGGCCGCGATGGCCAGGCGGCCATACCATTTGAAGCGCGTTTCCTTGGCGTGGCGACGCTTAAGACCTGCACGCAGGCGGTCGAGACGTCCCTTGGCGGCCGCGCCGTCGATCTGATCGGGGGTCGCGTCAGTCATATTGTTCCCGATAGGTCTGCACGATCCGGTGGGCGATGATGTTCAGCATCAGGGTGACCAGGAATAGGGTCAGGCCCAGGCCGAAGGCGGACAGGGTCTTGGCGCTGTTGAACTCCTGGTCGCCGGTCAGCAGGGTCACGATCTGAACGGTGACGGTGGTGACGGTGTCCAGCGGATTGAAAGTCAGGTTGGCGGCCAGGCCCGCGGCCATGGTCACGATCATGGTCTCGCCAATGGCGCGCGACACCGCCAGCAGCAGGGCGCCGGCGATGCCCGGCAGCGCGGCAGGCAGAAGAACCCGCTTCACCGTCTCGGACTTCGTCGCGCCCATGGCGAACGAGCCGTCACGCAGCGACTGAGGCACGGCGTTCAGGATGTCGTCGGACAGGGACGACACGAACGGGATCAGCATGATGCCCATCACGGCGCCGGCCGTAAGGGCCATCTGGTTCTGAACCAGAGCCAGGTATTGGCCGAGCCCGTCCAGCGGTCCGCCGATCAGGAAGAGGCCGATCTCGTTGAAGAAGACCCGCAGCAACGGCCCGACGGTCAGGGCGGCGAAGAAGCCGTAAACGACGGTCGGCACGCCGGCGAGGATCTCCAGCAGCGGCTTGATCACCGCGCGGGTCGTGCGGCCGGCGTATTCCGACAGATAGATAGCCGACAGCAGGCCGATGGGCGCAGCGACGCACATGGCGATGACCATGATCAGCAGGGTGCCGGCGAACAGCGGCACGGCCCCGAAGGCGCCAGAGGACCCAACCTGATCGGCGCGGATCGCGATCTGGGGGCTCCATTGCGTGCCGAACAGGAAGTCGAGAACCGGCACCTTCTGGAAGAATCGGAAGCTGTCGAAGGCCAGGGAGGCGATGATGCCCAAGGTGGTCAGGACAGCGATGGCCGAGCAGACGAACAGGGCGCCGTAGATCCAGCCCTCGACCCGGTTCCGGGCGCGCGTCTGAGGCTTGATCTGCGTCAGGGCGAACAGGCCGCCCAGGATGGCGGCCAGAATGGCGGCGACGCCGCCGCCCCACGACAGGGTGCGTTCGATGCGAACCATGCGGCGCGCCTCGACCGGCAGCTGTTCGGCCAGCGGGCGTTCCCAGATCTGCAGCGCGGCCTCTCCGCGACCCACGCGGTGGGCGTCGGCGAAGAAGGCGTCGCGACGGAACGGCTCCAGCGCCGCGACCGCATCAGGCGTGCCGACGGCGGTCAACTGACGCTGAAGCGGGGCGGCGAAGACCGAGGCCAGGATCAAGACCAGCAGAGCCGGCGCGGCGACCCAGATCAGGGCATAGGCGCCGTGCTGGCCGGGGCGGGAATGGGGCTTTGCGCCGATCGCACGACGACGCGCCAACGTGCGTCCGCCCAAGAAGGCGGCCGCACTCAAGGCGACGAGGATCAGCAGATAAATCCAGATCATTCAGAAGTCCGAAGCGCCGTGCGCGAATCGACGACGGTCCTGAACATCGGGACCAACGCGGCGCGACTACTGCCTGCGAATGGTCAGCGGATTACGACGGGTCGATGACAGTTGGGTGACAGCGACCGTCCGTCGCGGCCTCAGCGTCGCTCTACCGGCTGGGGAAACCAGGCGGTGAAGGCGGCGCCCATGCCGGGCGCGCTTTCGACCACCAGACCGCCCTGGTGACGGTTGATGATGTGTTTGACGATGGCCAGGCCCAGCCCCGTCCCCTGCCGCTCGCCGCTCTTTTGACCCTCGACCCGATAGAAGCGCTCGGTCAGTCGGGGCAGATGTTCGCGCGCCATGCCGGGCCCATGATCGCGCACCGTGACCGCAGCATAGGAGACGCCTGCTGTGCGATCCGGCGTGACCAGCGGCAGTCGTGTGGCGCCGGGCATGCGCGAGGCCCAGGCCTCGTCGAACGACAGGTCCGAACGCACCGAGATTTCGACCGTGCCGTTGCGTGACGAATATTTGACGGCGTTGTCGAGCAGGTTCTGCACCACCTGCAAGATCTCGTCCCGATCGCCGCTGATCGACGCCCTCGCCTCGCCCTGATCCAGGGCGATGGCGATCTCCTTTTCGCGCGTCAGAACGCTGATGGCGTCGACCACGTCAGAGGCGGCGCGGTCCAGATCGACGCGGCCAGAGGGCGGAATATGCTCGTTCAGCTCGATCCGGCTCAGCGACAGCAGATCCGCGACCAGCCGCCCCATTCGGTCCGCCTGGGCCGACATGATGTCCAGGAACCGGTCGCGCGCAACCACGTCCTCACGGGCATGGCCTTTCAGGGTCTCGATGAAACCGCTGAGCGAGGCCAGGGGCGTACGCAGTTCGTGGCTGGCGTTGGCCAGGAAGTCCACGCGCATCATCTCGATACGGCGCGAGTCCGTTTCGTCGCGCAGGATCAGCAGGGCCAGCTCCGACCCGGCCTTGCCTGACGCTTCGAGTGAGAGCGGCCGGGTCCAGGCGCGCCAGCGTCGGTCGCGCTGACCGCCCGTCGCATAGTCCGTGGTGCGCGCCGTCCCGCCGAACAGGGCCTCGTCTACCGCCTCCAACACGCCCGGTTCGCGGATCACTTGGACCAGCAAGGCGCCCTGACGCTGGATGCGCAGAAGCTCGCGCGCCGCCGCGTTCGCCATGACAATGCGCCGCCCGGCGATGTCGTCCGGCTCGCCGCCGCTGACCACCAGCACCGGATCGTCCAGCGCCTCAAACACCCGGTCGAGAAGATCGCCCGTCACCATGTCGATGGCGGGCTCGGTCGCAGCGCCTTGACTGGCCGCCGGCTCAGCCCTGGCCGCCTCGTTCATGTTCAACAGCCAAGCCGAGGCCGCCACGATCACCGCCCCGCCGACCAGCCAGTTCGCAAGTTCGGGATGCAGGATCGCCAGCACCAGCAGGGTCACGATGGCGATGCCGATGCTGGCGCCGACCGTCCACAGCCGCGAGGTGGAAACCGGCGCGACCGGCGATGGCGAGACTTCGTAAGGCATGGGTCCGGGCGACCTCGAACTGAAGAACGATTCCGATCCTTGCACGGATTCTGTGACGGCGTGCCGACAGCCTGAGGCGCCCATAAGCTTCGCCGCACGGTTTCTTTAGGATTGTCGCCTATCGTACACCCAAGGGGAGGCCTCGTGGACCGCATCATCCATTGCATTGCGCACGATCACGACTGGCGGATCACGGTGTTCGCTGCGCTGATCTGCATGGCCGGTCTGGGCGTGTCGACCCACGTCATGCAACGGATGGGTCGGCGCGATCCCGGGCGACGCCGCCGTTCGGTCCTGCTGGCCGTCATGATCGGGGCCTTGTCGATCTGGGCGACCCATTTCGTGGCCATGCAGGGGTTCGTGGCCGGCGTGCCGGTGCGTTACAATCCCTTCCTGACGGTCGCCTCCCTGGGGATCGCGCTGGCCATGATCGGCCTGACGATCGGCTCGACGTTGATGGGCAAGGGCCGCATGTGGCGCGTGCTGGCCGCCGTGATCGCCGTCGCCGGCGTCGGAGCCATGCATTACCTCGGTATGGCCGCCATCAAGGCGCCGGCGCACATCAGTTGGGATCCCGGCCTAGTCGCCCTGTCCATCATCGCGGCCCTGGCGATCGGGGGCGCGACGGCCTTCTTCTATCGTCGAGGCGGCCTGCTGCGCCTGCTGGCGACGACGACGGGACTGTCCGCGACCGTCATCGTTCTTCATTTCATCGGCATGGCGGCCATCACGGTGACGCCGGACCCGACCGTCGCCGCCGACCAGGGGCTGTCCAGCGAGGCGATGCGACTGCTGCTGGCCGCCATTCTGCTGATGATCTGCACGGCCGCCACCGTGCTGAGCATGATGGCCTATATTTCGCGCGCCACCGCACTGCGCCGTATCCGCGAGGCGGTGGACGCCATGCCCGACGGCCTGGGCTTCTATGATTCCAAGGATCGGCTGGTGCTTTGGAATGCGCGCTATGCCGAGGTGAACCCCGAGCTTGAGCCGCATCTGGTCGTCGGCCTGACCTTCCGAGAGGCCTTGCGCATCGGCATCGACGAAGGCCGCTATCAGGAGGCGGCCGGCCGCGAAGAAGAATGGCTGAATGAGCGCATGCAGGCCCGTCGTCAGCTTTCATCGAACAGCGAGCAGCAGGTCGCCGGCGGGCGTTGGCTGCGTATTCAGGACCGCCGTACGTCCGAGGGCGGGACGGTCACGGTCTGCAACGACATCACCGATCTGAAGCGCGACGCCGAGGCCCTGTCCGAAGCGCGCGACGCGGCCGAGGCCGCCAATGTCGCCAAGAGCCAGTTTCTGGCGAACATGAGCCATGAGATCCGCACGCCGTTGAACGGCGTGATCGGCCTGTCCCAGGCCCTGGCCAAGACCGATCTGACGGCTGAGCAGCGTGAGATGCTGGATTTGATGCAGGCGTCGGGAAAGACGCTGCAGACCCTGCTGAGCGACATCCTGGATCTGGCGCGCGTCGAATCGGGCAAGCTGGAACTGACCGAAGACGCCTTCGAACTGGCGACGGTCGTGCGCGAGGCGGCTCAGCTCTATGCGGAGAACGCGCGTGAGAAGCATCTCGCCTTCCATGTGGATATCGATCTGGAGGACGACGTCTGGATCCTGGGCGATGCGGTGCGCCTGAAGCAGGTGCTGACCAATCTGATCTCGAACGCCGTCAAGTTCACCAGCAAGGGCTTTGTCGGCCTGATCGTGCAGCGTGGCGCGGACCGCGAGGGCTCGCCCGTGCTTCGTTTCACCGTCGAGGACAGCGGCATCGGCTTCGACGCCGCGACGCGGGCGCGCCTGTTCAGTCGCTTCGAACAGGCCGACGGCGGCATCACGCGCAAGTTCGGCGGCTCTGGTCTTGGCCTGTCCATCTGTCGTCAGCTGGCCGAGATGATGGGCGGCGACCTGGGCTGCGAGAGCGAACCCGGCGGCGGCGCGGCCTTTATCCTGACGTTGCCGCTGAGACAGACCCAGGCCCCGTCGCGCAAGGAGCCTGCGCCGGCCCAACCCGCCGTCGTGGAGCAGGCGCGAACGATCCGCGTGCTGGTCGCCGACGACCATCCGACCAACCGCCGCGTCATCGAACTGATTCTGGCGCAGACGCCGACGCAGATCGTGATCGCCGAGAACGGCGCCCAGGCGCTGGAAAGTTTCCGGGCCGACACCTTCGACTTGGTGCTGATGGACATGCAGATGCCCGTCATGGATGGGCTGACCGCGACGCAGGAGATTCGCCTGCACGAGGCGACGATGGGCCTGGATCGCACGCCGATCGTCATGCTGACCGCCAACGCCATGCCAGAGCACGTCGCCGCCGGACGCGCGGCTGGGGCCGACCACCACCTGGCCAAGCCGTTCAACGCCGCCGAACTGCTGGGCATCGTCGCGGCGCCGACGTCGCTGCTGAAGGATCGCGCGCGGGCGGCGTGAAGCGGAACCTTTGACGGTTGCGCCTTGGACCTGATGCGTGTAATAGCCCGCGCTCTTGAATTCGAGGGTTCATCACCCCCGCCGCGAGAGCCCCGGGTTGGCGCGGCGTTTCCGTTGTTGTTGAGGCGAGCCACATGGCCGAGATCATTCTGAACGTGGACGTCCGCGATGGCGTCGGCACCGGCGGCGCTCGCGCTGCGCGTCGCGCCGGTTTCGTGCCGGGCGTCCTTTACGGCGGCGAGCAAGCCCCCGTCGCCATTTCGGTGAACGAGAAGGACTTCCGCAAGTCGCTCTACACCGGCAAGCTGCTGGGCCACCTGGTGACCCTGAAGTACGGCGACGAGACCCAGCCGGTCATCGCCAAGGACGTGCAGTTCGACCCCGTCTCGGACCGCCCCCTGCACTTCGACCTGATGCGCGTCGACGAGAAGGCTCCGGTCAAGATCGAAGTGCCGGTGCACTTCCTGAACGCCGATGAAGCGCCCTACTCGCGTCAGGGCGGCTCGCTGGAGATCGTCCGTCACGCCGTCGAGATCCTGGTCCGCGCCGACCAGATCCCGGAAGAACTGGTTGTCGATCTGGCCAAGGCCGAAATCGGCGACACCATCCGCATCTCGGACATCAAGCTGCCCAAGGGCGCGGAAGCCACCATCACCGACCGCGACTTCGTGATCGCCACGGTCAAGATCTCGTCGGCCGCCCTGTCGGAAGCTGCTGACGAAGCCGCTGACGCCGAGGCCGCCCCGGCCGAGAAGACCGAAGACTGATCCTTCGTCGCTTCGACAAGATCACGCCCCGCCCGGTTCGCCGTGCGGGGCTTTTCTTTGCCCGACGCAAACGGCAAGAGGACGCCATGATCATCATCGCGGGGCTCGGCAATCCGGGCGGGAAATACGAAAAGAACCGGCACAACATCGGCTTCATGGCCGCCGACGAGATCGCGCGCCGGTGGCGGTTCGGTCCCGAGCGCGCCAAGTTCCAGTCGATCGTCAGCGAGGGTCTGGTCGACGGGGCCAAGGTCCTTCTGATGAAGCCTCAGACCTATATGAATGAAAGCGGTCGGGCGGTCGGCGAGGCGGCGCGGTTCTACAAGATCAAGCCGAGCGAAATCATCGTCTTCCACGACGAGATCGACCTGGCCCCCGGGCGGTTCCGCATGAAGACCGGCGGCGGCGCGGCGGGACAGAACGGCATCCGCTCCTTAATCAGCCACCTGGGCGCCGACTTCCGACGCGCGCGCATGGGCATCGGCCATCCGGGCGAAAAGGAACTGGTCATGCCCCACGTCCTGGGCGACTTCCACAAGGCGGAACAGCCCTGGCTGGACGCCATGCTTCAGGCCTGCGCCGACGCCCTGCCTTTCGCGATCGCCGGCGACGACGAACGCTATCAGGGCGAGGTCATGCGCCTGGCCCCCGCGCCCAAGTTCAGCCCCCGCCAGGCCGCGCGCGGCGAGCTTTAGGACAAACCGCCGCCTATCGCGCCGTCGCAAAACGCCGTAGAGGCGAGACGTGACCCGCGCCCAGGCCGACAATTGGTCGATCTCGCAATCGCTCGCCTTCCTGGCGGCGGTGTTTGCGATCGTGCTCGGAACCCTGTTGCCGTTCGCGGCCCTGGCGGCGGTCCAGCCGGGCCACCCGCTGGTCATCTGTTCGGCGGAAGGCCCCCAGACGATCCAGTCCGGCGGTATGGACGGCCCGGTCAACAAGCACGTCGGGGCCAAATGCGCCGCCTGCGTCATGCCGTTGGCCGCCGCCCTGCCCTGCCCGCCAGCGCCGGATCCGGCGCCGGTGGTCCGCACTGTCGAGCGCGTCGTCTATGTCGCCGCCAGC
>NZ_DLTK01000122.1:0-14243 GCF_002500885.1 Brevundimonas sp. UBA7838 | reverse complement strand
AAGCGCGACGCTTGGCGACCGTGGGGCTGTCCGTCCCCAACGATCTCCAGATTTCCTTCTTGCCGACGACCCCGCGCAAAGACTCGGGAACACGTCGCCGATAGTGAATCTGACCGCGTTTCTCGACCAAATGCGTTCGAACAATGTGTAGACGCTTTGTGTAGACGCTGCTTTGACGATTAACCCAATGATTAGAGGGCGTTAGGCCATGATCGTCGGTGGAATTGTGTAGACAGGTTGTGTAGACATCGCCGCAAAACGGTCCCGCAGACGGTAAACCTGTAGCGTTTTCAATAGGTTTTGAGGAAGTGGCGCACCCGACAGGATTCGAACCTGTGACCTCTGCCTTCGGAGGGCAGCACTCTATCCAGCTGAGCTACGGGTGCGTCGGCCGGCGCGACGCCGGAACAGGCCGCTTACAGCATGGCGCAAGCGGCCTCAATCCCGAATGCGCGGATGACGACCGGATGGCCGCCATCAATCACCGACAAGGAAGGCCAACGGCTCAAGCAGCGCGAAGCGCGATAGGCCCAAAAAGAAAGCAGTAGGGCGCCGCCCTACTGCGCCGTCATGCCGCCGTCGATCTTGAACTCGGACCCGGTGACGAACTTGGATTCGTCGGACGCCAGATAGAGGACGCAGTAGGCGACGTCGTCGGGTTCGCCGATCCGCTTCAAAGGAATGCCACGCGCGAGGCGCTCGTGCGCCTTGTCCTCGTCCCCGCCGGCCATGGCGATGAAGGGATCCAGGATGGGCGTCTTGATGAAGACGGGATGGACCGAGTTGCAGCGCACGTTCCATTCGGCCTTGGCGGCCTCCAGCGCCAGCGTCTTGGTGTACATCCAGACCGCCGCCTTGGTGGCGTTATAGGCGCCCATGCCGGGGGCGGCCGCGAGCCCTGCGATCGAGGAGATGTTGATGATCGAGGCCGGAGCCGAGGCGCGCAGATGCGGCATGGCGTGTTTGGCCCCCAGCATGATGGAGCGCAGATTGATCTCGTACTGACGCTGCCAGTTCTCGATAGTGTCCTGCTCGACGAAGGCCAGGGGGCCGCCGACGCCGGCGTTGTTCACCAGCACCGACAGGCCGCCGAGATCGGCGACAGCGGCGGCGATCACGCCTTCCCATTCGGCCTCGCTGGCCACGTCGTGGGCATAGGCGAAGGCGGCGTCCGGAACTTCCGCATTGATCCGGCTCGCCAAGGCTTGAGCGCGTGCGGCGTCGATGTCGGTGACGGCGACGCGGGCGCCCTCGCGGGCTAGCATGAAGGCCATGGCTTCGCCCAGGCCGCCGGCCGCGCCGGTGATCAGGGCCGTCTTGCCGGCGACGCGGCCGGAACGCGCGGAGCCGCTCACGACTTCACCCCCATGC
Organism: Brevundimonas sp. UBA7838; assembly: GCF_002500885.1. Classification (NCBI taxonomy): domain Bacteria; kingdom Pseudomonadati; phylum Pseudomonadota; class Alphaproteobacteria; order Caulobacterales; family Caulobacteraceae; genus Brevundimonas; species Brevundimonas sp. UBA7838. The sequence goes on along the minus strand of NZ_DLTK01000122.1, from coordinate 12,872 downwards.
CGGCGGCGGCGTCGTCAATGAAGCGGGCCAGGGTCACGTCCTTGTCCGTCACGCCATCGGCGTCGTGGGTGGTGAGCAGGATCTCGACGCGGTCGTAAACATTCGACCATTCGGGATGGTGGTCCATCTTGTCGGCCATCAGGGCGACGCGGGTCATGAAGCCGAAGGCGGCGTTGAAATCCGCGAACTTCAGCGTCCGCGTGATGGCCGGGCGATCGCCGTCATGCGCGCGCCAGGCAGGCAAATCCTTCAGCGTTTCCGCTACGTCAAGCCGTGTGTCGGTCATCGCGTTTCCTCTTTTTCTTTGGCGTAGGGCGCCTGATGGATGGCGGCAAGCGGCGAAGCCGCGCGGATCGTTTAGGGAACCCATGGTCAAGCTTGTGCATTGATCGAGCAGCGATCGTCGCTCTTCGGCGTCATCGGTCGCCAGCGGGGTTAGGATGGAAAATCTCTGGATCGCCGCTCTGGATGCGGCCGACCGCAAGCGGATCGAACCGCATCTGAAAGAGCGCGAGATCACACGCGGCCAGATGCTCTATGACGCCGGCGAGGCGGTCGATCAGGTGTGGTTTCCGATCAAGGGCGTGGTGTCGCTGATGACCATCCTGCCGGATGACAAGATGGTGGAGACGGCCGCCATCGGGCGTGAAGGCCTGATCGGCGTGACCTGCGGGCCGTTCAACGCCCGCGCCGCCAGTCGGGCCATTTCGCAACGCGACGGGATCGCGGCCCATTGCTCGGCCGAGGTGTTCGGTGAGGCGCTGGAAGACAGCGAGACTCTGCGCTCGGCCCTGTCGCGCTTCACCGAAGGTTTGATGGCGCAGGTGCAGCAGGCGGCCGCCTGCAACGCCCAGCACCGGCTGGACGAACGGTTGGCCCGCTGGCTGTTGATGCTTCACGACCGGGCCGAGGACGACCGGATCGATCTGACGCAGGCCGATATCGCCGGCATGCTGGGCGTGCGTCGCGCCACGGTGTCGGAGGTCGGCACGGTACTGGAGCGCAAGTCGCTGATCCAGCGGGGACGCGGCTGGGTCAGGGTGCTGGATCGCGACGGTCTGGAGGCGGCGTCGTGCGGCTGTTACGGCCTCATGCGCGACGTGATGAAGGATTTGAAACTGCCGCAGCCCGAAGCGGCCTGATCGGGTGTCTCATCGGATGACGGGGGCGCTGCGACGCGCTAGACGACGACTATGACCGACGCCTCCTCCCACGGCCCGCATTCGTCGGGTGATCGTTCTTCCTTCGGCTTTCGCGACGTGGATGCGCGCGAGAAGGTGAAAATGGTGCGCGGGGTCTTCGATTCCGTCGCCTCCAACTACGATGTGATGAACGACCTGATGAGCGTCGGCGTCCACCGCATCTGGAAGGACATCGCCGCAGCCAAGCTGAACCCGCGTCCGGGCGAGACCATTCTGGACATCGCGGGCGGCACCGGCGACATGGCGCGTCGCTATTCCAGGATGGCGCGCGCAGCCCAGGAGCGGCGCGGCGGCGAGGACGCCAATGTCATCGTGCTGGACTACAACGCCGAGATGATCCTGGCGGGCGTCCACAAGGGCGGCGAACCGGAGATGCAGTGGAGCGTCGGCGACGCCATGAACCTGCCGCTGCCTGACGCCTCGGTCGACGCCTATTCGATCAGTTTCGGCATCCGCAACGTGGCCCATATCGACAAGGCCCTGGCCGAGGCGCGCCGGGTGCTGAAGCCGGGCGGTCGGTTCCTGTGCCTGGAGTTCTCGCGCCCCACGACCACGCCGATCCGCAAGGTCTATGACGCCTGGTCTTTCCACGCCATTCCGCGCATCGGCGGCTGGGTCGCCAAGGATCGCGACAGCTATCAGTATCTGGTCGAGAGCATCCGTCGCTTCCCCGATCAGAATACGTTCAAGGGCATGATCGAGGACGCCGGCTTCCGCCGCGTGTCCGTCACCAATCTGTCGGGCGGGATCGCCGCCATCCATCACGGGTGGGCGATCTGACCAGCCGGATCTATCGCACGGCCCCGCCGCCGCCCGCGACGGTCGCGGTCCAGAACCCGGTTGCGTCCTTCCTGCGCCTGCTGGGCTGGCTGTGGGTCTTGGCGCGTCATGACGCCCTGATCCCGCGCGAGGTGACCCATCTGCTGCCGGCCTGGACGCGGCCGTTTGCTCGGTTCGTGCAACTGTTCTCAGGTCGAGCTGGCCGCCAGGGTCGGCCGGGCCAGAGGCTGGGCAAGGCGTTCGAACATCTGGGCCCCGTGGCGATCAAACTGGGTCAGGTTCTGGCCACGCGCGCCGATATCTTCGGGCTGGAATTCGCGCGCGACCTTGGCCGATTGAAGGACGCCCTGCCGGCCTTTTCGCTGGAAGAGGCGCGGCGCGAGATCGAGAAGTCGCTGGGTCGTCCGGCCGAAAGTCTGTTCATCGACCTCAGCCCGCCGGTCGCCGCCGCCTCCCTGGCTCAGGCGCACCGCGCGACCTTGGCTGATGGGCGGGCCGTCGCGGTCAAGGTGCTGCGGCCGGGGGTCGAGCGGCGGGTCGCCAATGGCCTGGATTCAATGCGGCTGGCCGCGCGGCTCGTCTGGCGGCTCGTGCCGATGGCGCGGCGGCTGGAGCCGTCCGCCTTTGTCGAGACCATCGCCAACTCCCTTGATTTGGAGCTGGACATGCGGCTGGAGGCCGCCGCCGCCAGCGAGATGGCCGAGGTTCTGGCCAAGGACGGATATATGTCCGCGCCGGCCGTGATCTGGGACGGGGTGGGCAAGCGCGTGCTGACGCTGGAGTGGGCGCAAGGCGTGCCCATGACAGATCCGGCGCTTACGGACCTGCCAGGATTGGACAAGGATCAGTTGGCCGACAATGTCGTGCGGGCCTTCCTGGTGCAGGCGTTGGACCATGGTGTGTTTCACGCCGACCTGCACGAGGGCAATTTGTTCGCCAGCGCTCCGGCCCATCTGACCGCCATCGACTTCGGCATCGTCGGGCGGCTGGGACCGGCCGAGCGGCGCTATCTGGCCGAGATCCTGTGGGGCTTCATCAGCCGCGACTACGACCGGATTTCGCGCGTGCATTTCGAGGCCGGCTACGTGCCGCCGCACCATTCGGTCGAGACCTTCGCTCAGGCGCTGCGCGCCGTCGGCGAACCGGTGATCGGCCGCGCCGCCAGCCAGGTGTCGATGGGCCGGCTCCTGGGCCAGTTGTTCGAGATCACCGCCCTGTTCGACATGCGGCTGCGGCCCGAACTTATCCTGCTGCAAAAGACCATGGTCTCGGTCGAGGGCGTGGCGCGCCGGCTGCAACCCGATCACGATCTGTGGAAGGCCGCTCAGCCGGTGGTCGAACGCTGGATCCGGCGCGAACTGGGACCGCAGGCCCAGGCGCGTGATGCGATCAACGAAATGATCGCCGCGGCCCGCGCCATCTCGCGCCTGGTTCAGGAGTCTCCGCGCCCGGCGGCGGTGATCATCGAAAAGTCGGGAACTCCGGCTTGTGTGGCGGCTTCAGTCACGGTCGCGGTCATCGCGGCCCTGGCGGCCCTGGGCCTTTCGCTCTGGCCCTATCTGACCTGACCGGAGCTTTTGCTATGAAGCCGACCCTGATGAAGACCGCTATCGCAGCAGCCGTGCTGCTGGCGCCCGTGTCCGCCCTGGCTCAGGCCGCCGCCGGCGCCGTGCCGAACGCCTTCGACCGCCCGGCTCAAACCGCAGCGCCTCAAGCCCGCCCTGCCGCTGCGCCCGCAACGGCGTCCGCCGCCCAAGCTCCCGACATCGCGCGTTCGGAAGAGGCCTTGCGGGCCGTGATCGCCGGCGCCCAGGGGACTGGCTTCGATTATTCGGATTTCACGACGGGTCTTGGGACCCAGATCCGGCAACAGGAGGCCCAGGTGGTCCCGCTGATCAAAGGCTTCGGCGCCGTCAAGACGGTCGAATACGTCAAGCAGGAAGGCGAGGCCCAGATGTTCAAGGTCACCTTCGACAATCAGGTCACCGAATGGCTGATCGGCTTCGACGCCGAGGACAAGATCGCCGCCCTGCTGTTCCGCCCTGCCCAGAGTTGATCGTCAGTCCAGCGAAGGCTTGCCGCGCCCCGACTTGATCGAGGCGCGGGTCGTCTTGGCCTTGAGACGGCGTTCCTTGGACGCCTTGGTCGGGCGTGTCGGCACGCGATAGACGGGGCGGATCGAGGCCTCGTCGACCATGGCCTGAAGCCGTTCGATGGCGTCGGCGCGATTTCGCTCCTGGGTGCGATGACGCACGGCGGTGACCAGGATCACTCCTTCCAGCGTCAGCCGACTTCCGGCCAGCTTCATCAGCCGCGCCTTGACCGGGTCGGTCAGCGACGGCGAGTTCTTCACATCGAACCGCATCTGGACGGCGGTCGAGACCTTGTTGACGTTCTGCCCGCCCGGACCGCCCGCGCGGTAGAAGTGAAACTCCAGCTCGTCCTCGGGGATGACGGTGGTCATGTCGCCGCCTTGCGCGCCTTGACCACAGCCTGATCCAAGGCCTGCAAGAAACGCGAACGATCGGCGGCCGAAAACGGCGGCGGGCCGGAGGTCGCCACGCCCATCGACCGCAGATGCTCGCCCACCATCCGTCCCGCCAGGGCCGAGCCGATGGAGTCCGGGGTGAAGGGCTGTCCGTTCGACTTCAGCGCCTGGGCGCCCGACTTCAGACACCGGTCCGCCAAGGGGATATCGGCGGTGATGACCACGTCGCCCACGCCCGCCCGCTCGGCGATCCAGTCGTCGGCGATGTCGGGGCCGGCGTCCACCAACACCTGTTCGATCAGCGCCTCGCGCGGAACCTGCATCCAGGTGTTGGAGACGACATAGGTCTTCAGCCCGTATCGGCGCGCGACGCGATAGACCTCCTCCTTCACGGGGCAGGCGTCGGCATCGATGTAGAGAACCGTGGGCATACTTGGTTGGGCCTATCGCGCTTCGCGCTACTTGAGGCCCAGCATAGTGAGTTCGCACAGCGCCCCAACCAAAAAGGGCGGGACCGTGCGGCCCCGCCCTTTCCGTTCAGACCAAAGCGGTCCTCAGTTGCGATACGCCGGCGGCATCGGCGTCTGCTGGCGATAGCGGTCGCGCAGCATCAGCGGGCGGCTGGTCAGGGGCTGTTCGACGCCATTGACGAAAACGGCCGACGGTTGGCTAAGCGGCTCCAGCGGATCGCCGGACCAGACCACGACGTCACCCGCTGCGCCCGGTGCGATCTGGCCGAACTGCCCGGCCATGCCGAAGATCTTCGCCGGATTGACCGTCAGGGCGGCGATGGCGGCGCCGTAGGGCAGGCCGTGCGAGACGGCGTTGCCGGCGTTGTAGCGGGCCTCGCGGGCGCGGTGGGTCGAGCCTTCGTTGCCCTTGATGGCGATCAAGACACCCGCCGCATTCAGGGCCGCCGCATTCTCCGCCCGCGCCGCCCGCATCTCGAAATCGCTGGGCAGGTTGGAGATGGGGTTCAGCAGCACCGGCACGCCGGCTGCGGCGATGTCGCCGGCGACCAGCCAGCCTTCCTCGGTGCCGTCCAGGATCAGTTTGATCCCTTCCTCGCGCGCCAGGCGCAGAACCTGCTGAATATCCGAGGCGCGGTGGACGGTCACGATCAGCGGCATCGTCCCGTTGGCGACGGGGATCAGAGCCTCAAGATCGGCGCGCGACAGGCTGAGGTCGCGCAGGCCCGCCCGCTCATAGGCCGACTTGTTGCGGGCATAGAGGCGGACCTCCGACAGCGTCTCCTTGAACAGGACGAACTGCGCCCCGCGCGCCCCGCCGGCGATGTCGGCGCCCGCTTCACCGAAGGGGGCGACCATGGCCACGCGCGGCTTGACCAGGATGTTGGATCCCTGGCCCAGATTGATGATCGCCGCCTGACCCGCGAACAGGCCCGGCGTCTGATAGCCGCCGTCGCCGGCGCCGGCCGTCTCGTCCTCATGGACATGGCCGCCGGAAGAGCCGGGATGCTGGGGCACGACGATGGCGCGGGTGATGCCGCCCAGCCGCGCCACCGGCAGGGTGAAGGACCAGGGGTCCAGACCGTACGAGATGTCGAAGGCGGCGCTGAGGGTATTGGCGCTGTTGCGCAGTTCGTTGGTGCCGCTGACCGAGCCGACCTCGGTTCCGGCCAGGCCGGAATCCACGGCGACGAAACCGGGCGCGACGGTCTTGCCCGCCGCGTCGATGACGCGGGCGCCGGACGGCGCTCCGCCTGAGCCCACCGAAACGATCTTACCGTCGCGGATCACGACCGTGCCGTTCTCGATGACGGAGTCGCCGGTCAGGATGCGCCCGCCGACAATGGCGACGGTTTCCTGCGCCATCGCAGGAACGGCGAGAGACAGGGCCGCGACGGCGCCCGCGAGGATGTGAGACAGGCGCATCAGCGGGCTCCTTCCGTGACGTTGGCGGCGGTCAGGCCATAGCCCGGCTGACCCAGTTCGAAGTCGCTGGTCGGTTGATAGGCGGGGTTGCTGCGATCAAAGGTCAGGGCGCCGTCGATGAAGACCTGATCGGCGCGGGCGTAGATCGAAAAGGGATCGGCGCTCCAGATCACCACGTCGGCGCGCTTGCCGGGCTCCAGCGACCCGGTCTGGTCGGCGATGCCGATGGCCTTGGCGGCGTTGGAGGTGATCCAGCCGATGGCGTGTTCTTCGGAAATATTCAGCCCGGCGCGGCGACCGGCCGACAGGGCGGCCGCGGCTTCCTGGTTGAGCCGTTGGGTCAGTTCGGCGTCGTCGGAGTGGATGACGGCGCACGATCCCTGCTGGGCGTCGACCAGAGCGGCGTTCTCCTCAATGGCGTCCAGGGCCTCCATCTTGAAGCCCCACCAGCCGGTCCACATGGCCGCGCAGATGCCGTTGGCGGCCAGTTGCGGCGCCAGCTTGTAGGCCTCGGTCGCGTGGTGGAAGGTGGTGATGCGGTAGCCGAACTCCTTGGCCATATCCATCATCAGCGCCATCTCGTCGGCGCGGTAGCAGTGGTTCTGGATCAGGATCGAGCCATCCAGAACGCCCATCAGGGTCTCGTTCTGAAGGTTGCGGGTCGGGGCGGCGCCTTCGCCGTCCTCGCGCCACTTGTCCCATTTGGCCTTGTAGTCGCGCGCGGCGATGAAGGCGGCGCGATAGCCAGCCATATTGCCCATGCCCGTCGCCGGGCTCTGGTTGCGCCCGCCATAGACGCGCGACGGGTTCTCGCCGCAGGCCATCTTGACCGTATAGGGCGCGGCCGGGAACTTCAGCCCCTGCATGGTGATCGAGGGCACGTTGCGGATCGTCACGCCGCGTCCGCCGAACAGATTGGCCGAGCCGGGCAGGATGTGAAGCGTGGTCACGCCGCCGGCGCGGGCGGTGTTGAAACCGGGGTCCTGGGGCCACAGCGAATGTTCGGCCCAGACCTGGGCGGTGTTCGGGCTGGTCGCCTCGTTGCCGTCGCTCATGCCCGAGACGCCGGGAGACGGATAGACGCCCAGGTGGCTGTGCACGTCGATGACGCCGGGGGTGACATAACGGCCGCGCGCCTCGACGACGCGATAGCCGGAAGGGACGGGGGTCGAGGCGTCGCCGACGGCCGCGATCTTGCCGTCCGTGACCACGACCACGCCGTTCTCGATCTTGCGATCCGTGCCGGTCAGGACGGTTGCGCCGACCACGGCGAAGTTCTCGCGCGGCAAGGGCTGATAGGTGGAGGGATAGGGATCCAGCGTCGTCGCGGGATCCAGACCGGCGGCCAATGTCCGCTCCTTCGACGGTTTCGCGGCCGTATCATCAGGGGTTGAGCTGGTGGTGGCGCAGGCCGACAGGCCCAGCACGGCGCATGTAATGGCCGCGAGGCTGACGCCCCGCAGATGATGTCCGATCATCGAAATCCCTCTCCCGCGAAGCGTCAGCCCCGACGCCGCTTGTGATCGGCATAGAAGGGCGTTCGGCCGCGACCGTCAAAAGGTTTCGGCGTTCGTCTTCTGGACGCTAGTTCTGGACGCTTTGGCCGGCGACGGCTAACGGCAGACGCATGAACGCCGATGACCATCCCGAGGACGAAAACCCGCATCTCGACCGCCCGCTGCGATCGTTCGGCCGCATCAAGGCCCGCCCCATTAAGCCCCGCCAGGCGGCATTGATGGAGACCCTGCTGCCCGAGATCGCCGTGCCCGATCCCAAGGCCGGGCCGCTGGACCCCAAGACGATGATGCCCGAGGCGACCGAGGTCTGGCTGGAGATCGGCTTCGGCGGCGGCGAGCATATGGCCGCCCAGGCGGCGACGCGGCCCGACGCCCTGGTGATCGGCTGCGAGCCCTTCCTGAACGGGGTCGCCTCGGCCCTGCGTCACGTGGAAGAGGGCGGACTGAAGAACGTCCGCATCCATGCCGACGACGCGCGCGACCTGGTCGACGCCCTTCCGGACGCTTCGGTCGATCGGGTGCTGATCCTGTTCCCCGACCCGTGGCACAAGGCGCGCCACAACAAACGCCGTCTATTGCAGGACGAGACGGCCCAGGCCTTCGCCCGCATCCTGAAGCCTGGCGGGACCCTGCGCTTCGTCACCGATTGGCTGGACTACGCCGAATGGGCGCTGGAGCGGCTGAACCGCACGCCGGGACTGGAGCGGATCGGCTCCGCGGATCAGGACTGGTTCGTCCCGCCTGCCGATCACGTCGTGACCCGCTACGAAGAAAAGAAGCTTGGCGACACGACCCCGGTCTTCCTTGAATATCGGCGCGTCGATTAGCAGCTAAGGGGTCGTTCCAACCGGACCTGACCTCCATGGCCTTTTCGATCTACGACGCCTCGGCGCCCGTCTTCGTGCGTACGCTGAACAATCTGTCGGCCTTGCTCGACAAGGCGCTTGCCCAGGGGTTCGATGAGGCGGCCCTGATGGAGGCGCGTCTCGCCCCGGACATGAACCCGTTCCCAGCCCAGGTGCGCACGGCGGCGTTTTCGGCGCGGGCCTGCGTCGCCCGGCTGGTCGGACAGGACTGGCCCAAGACGGACGATACCGAAGCGTCGTTCGCCGAGCTGAAGGCCACCATCGCTCTGTCCATCGCCTATATCGAAAGCGTGCCCCGCGATGCCTTCGAGGGCGCCGAGACGCGCGAAGTGGTGCTGAAATTCCCTGGCGGGCAGCACGAGTTCAACGGCGTCGATTATCTGACGGGGTTTGCGCTGCCGAACTTCTTTTTCCACGTCACAATGACCTACGCCCTGTTGCGCGCGGCGGGCGTCGAGATCGGCAAGCGCGACTATCTGGGGCCGCGCTGACGGCGGGTTTGATCGCGGGGGGCTGACAACCCCTTTCGGTTGGCCTATATGGCGCTCACATCGTTAGACCGGCGTCCAACGGCGTCGTTCCAAGCGGCGGCCCGGACGGACCGCCGCTTTTGTTTTGGATATTTGTCGCTTGCGCGTAAGAACCGCCCAGGATCGCCAACTGCTGGACCTGATCGACCCCATCGCGGAGTCGTTGGGCCTGGACGTCGTGCGCGTGCGCCTGATGACCGGCTCCAAACGTCAGCGCCTCCAGATCATGGCCGAGCGGCCGTCCGACCACGACATCTCGGTCGAACAATGCGCCAAGCTGAGCCGCGCGGTGTCGGAAGTGTTCGACGCCGCCGACCCCATCCCCGGCGAATATATGCTGGAGGTGTCGTCGCCCGGCATCGACCGGCCCTTGACCCGTCCCATCGACTTCGACCTGTTCGAGGGCGAGGAGGCGCGTCTGGAAACCGACCGCATGATCGAGGGCCGCAAGCGGTTCAAGGGCGTGCTGGCCGGCTATGAAGACGGCAACGTCCTGATCGACCTGGACGGCGAGGACGATACCGCCCTGATCCCCTTCGACTGGCTGAGCGACGCGAAGCTGGTCCTGACCGACGCCCTGATGAAACGGGGCGCCGCCATTCGCGCCGCACGCGGCGAACCCGAAGACGACGGCCTTCCCGAAGGGGAAGCCTCCGACCTGACAACCGACACCACGACCCCTTCTGAGGACAACGCCTGATGGCCGTCACCGGTATTTCCGCCAACCGCCTCGAACTGCTGCAGATCGCCGAGGCCGTCGCCCGCGAGAAGAACATCGAGCGCGAAATCGTCATCGAGGCGATCGAAGAAGCGATTCAGAAGGGCGCCAAGTCGCGCTACGGCGCGCACCACGACATCCGCGCCAAGATCGACCACAAGACCGGCGAGTTGTCGCTGACCCGTCACGTCACCATCGTCGAGGACGACTGGATGCCGGAAGACGAGCTGGAAGAGTTCAACGACAGCGCCATGGTGCGCCTGAAGGACGCCTCCAAGCGCGATCCGGAGGCGGTGGTCGGCAAGGAATACGTCGAGAACCTGCCGCCGTTCGAGTTCGGTCGGGTGCAAACCCAGATGGCCCGCCAGGTCGTGACCGGAAAGGTCCGCGAGGCCGAGCGCGCCAACCAGTATGAAGAGTTCAAGGATCGCGTCGGCGAGATCGTCAACGGCACGGTCAAGCGCGTCGAATACGGCAACACCATCGTCGACCTGGGTCGGGGCGAAGGCGTCATGCGCCGCGACCAGTCCATCCCGCGCGAAGTGTTCAACATCGGCGACCGAATCCGCACCTATATCTACGACGTCCGGCCCGAGGCCAAGGGGCCGCAGGTCATGCTGTCGCGCGCCCACCCCGGCTTCATGGCCAAGCTGTTCGCCCAGGAAGTGCCGGAAGTTTATGACGGCGTGATCGAGATCCGCGCCGCCGCCCGTGACTCCGGCTCGCGCGCCAAGATGGCCGTCCTGTCGAACGACAGCTCCATCGATCCCGTCGGCGCCTGCGTCGGCATGCGCGGCTCGCGCGTTCAGGCGGTCGTCGCCGAACTGCAGGGCGAGAAGATCGACATCATCCAGTGGAATCCGGACGAGCCGACCTTCATCGTCAACGCCCTGGCCCCGGCCGAAGTCTCCAAGGTCGTGCTGGACGAAGAAGCCGGTCGCGTCGAAGTGGTCGTGCCGGACGAGCAGCTGTCGCTGGCCATCGGCCGTCGCGGCCAGAACGTCCGCCTGGCCTCGCAGCTGACCGGCTGGCAGATCGACATCATCACCGAGGCTCAGGACTCCGAGCGTCGTCAGCGCGAGTTCGCCGAGCGCACCGGCCTGTTCCAGGAAGCCCTGGACGTCGACGAAGTCATCGCCCAGCTGCTGGTCACCGAAGGCTTCGCCACGGTCGAAGATCTGGCCTACGTCGATCCGTACGAAGTCTCCGAGATCGAAGGCTTCGACGAAGAAACCGCTGAAGAGCTTCAAGCCCGCGCCCGCGAATATCTGGACAAGAAGGCCGCCGAGCTGGACGCCAAGCGCGTCGAACTGGGCGTCGAGGACGGCGTGCTTCAGGTGCCGGGCGTCACCCTGCCCATGGCCGTCGCCCTGGGCGAAGGCGGCGTGAAGACGGTCGAGGATCTGGCCGACCTGGCCACCGACGAAATCCGCGGCGGCTATGAGGTCAAGAACGGCGAGCGGGTGAAGGTCCCCGGCGTGCTGGAAAGCTTCAACCTGGCGCAAGAAGACGCTGAGCTGCTGATCCTGCAGGCGCGCGTGGCCGCCGGCTGGATCGACGCTTCGGAACTGCCGCAGCCCGAGCCGGAAGAGTACGAAGAAGAGGGCGATTACGCCGAGGGCGAATACGATCCGGACCAGGTGTTCGGCGACGCGCCTGCCGAAGACGACACGGCCGAGGGCGAAGAGTCCGACGCCGAACCGTCGAACGCGTGATGGGAGACCTGGCCACATATGAGCTTGCGCGACGCAACGATCGATAGGGAACGCCGGGACCTCGTCTCTCACGAAGTCATGGACGAATCTCGTCTGATCCGTTTCGTCGCCGGGCCCGATGGCCAGGTGGTCCCCGACCTGGGCAGGAAACTGCCCGGACGCGGCCTGTGGGTCGAAGCCAGCCGCGCCTCGGTCGAGGCGGCGGTCAAGAAAAACGGCTTCACCCGCGCGGCCAAGACCAAATTGACCGCCCCGGCCGACCTGGCCGATGTCATCGAACGGCTGCTGGCAAGGCGCTGTCTCGACCAGCTGGGTCTTGCCCGGCGCGAAGGCGTTCTTATATCCGGCTTCGAGAAAACCGCGGCGAGCCTGCGTGCGGGCAAGGCCGCCTGGGTGCTGGAAGCCGCCGATGGCTCGGCCGACGGGCGCGGAAAGATCCTCGCCCTGGCCCGTCATCAGACCGCCAAGATCTGCGGCGCGTTCACGGCGGACGATTTGAGTTTGGCCCTTGGGCTGGAAAATGCGATACACGCCGTCCTGCTTGCGGGCGGACGCGCCGATCGCTGGACCATCGAGGTCGAACGACTGGCTGGATTTCGGCCGCTTCGCCCCCCTCACTGGGACGTTTCCAGTGTCGAGGACGGATCGGCGGGAGCACCCCCGACAGGGGCGAGCTGAGGATTTTAGCGGCCGATGGCCTGTCTCCAAGGGCGGAGACGGGCTCACGGTCGTTCATGGGTATTAGATGAGGACGGCGGGCCTTTCCGCCCCGAGTAAAGCGACCGGATGAGCGACGAAAACGACAAGACCAACCAAGGCCAGGGCAACACGGGCGGCACGCCGTCCCAGACGGGGCCGCGCGCTCCGCTGAGCCTGAAGCCGCGCGTTGTGGGATCGGTGCCGACCGGCACCGTGAAGCAGAGCTTCAGCCATGGCCGATCCAAGACGGTGGTGGTCGAGACCAAGCGCCGCGCCGGCGGCGGCGGACCGCAACGTCCGCAGGGCTTCGATGTCGCGCGTCCTCAACAGGCCGCTCAGGCGCCGCGTCCGCAAGGTCCGCGTCCGTCGCAACCCGCCGGCGGCGCCCTGTCGGCCGAGGAGCAGGAAGCCCGCCGTCGCGCCATCGCCCTGGCCACGCAAGCGAACGCCGCCAAGGCTGAC
>NZ_DLTK01000061.1:3380-5118 GCF_002500885.1 Brevundimonas sp. UBA7838 | reverse complement strand
CGCCATCGCCGCCGTCGGCCATGTCGACGCCCAGGCCGAGCAGGAACAGGCCACCATCGCCGCCCGCGCCGCCTCCGTCGCCCAGGCCAACGCCCAGGCCGGCCTGGCCCGCGCCGAGGTCGATCGTTATGGAAAACTGGCCGAACAGGGCTGGGTCTCGCAACAGCGCATCCAGACCGAGCGCGCCTCGGCCGCCACCGCCGCCGCCAGCGTCCAGCAGGCCCAGGCCGCCCTGGTCGCCGAACAACGCACGGCCGGCGTGCTGGGCTCGACCCGTCAGCAGAGCGTCGCCGCCGTCGAACAGGCCCGCGCCGTCGTCGATCAGGCTCGCATCGCGCTGGAGCGCACCGTCATACGCGCTCCGGTCGCCGGCGTCGTCGGCGCCCGCAGCGTGCGGCCCGGCCAGTATGTCAACGCCGGCACGCAACTGCTGTCGGTCGTGCCCCTGACCAACACCTACATCGTCGCCAACTTCAAGGAGACGCAGCTGGACAAGGTGCGCCTGGGCCAGACTGTCGAGATTTCCGCCGACGCCTTCCCCGGCCGCAAGATCGAGGGCCGCGTGGACAGCTTCGCCCCCGCCACTGGATCGGAGTTCGCCCTGATCCCGGTCGAGAACGCCACGGGCAACTTCACCAAGATCACCCAGCGCGTGCCCGTCCGCATCGTCGTCAGCGGCGCAGACCGCAGCCTGGCCCTGCGTCCCGGCCTGTCGGTGGACGTCAAGATCGACCTGAAGAGCCAGGGCGGCCAGAGCTTTGCCGAAGCCGCCACGACGACCGGAGCCGCAGGCCAGTGACCGCCGCCAACCCCGCCGCAGATGGCGGGGCCCCTGTCGCGCAAAAGGGTCCCGTCGCCGGCCATCCCGAAATCAACTGGACCATGCTGTTGCTGGGCTTCGCCGGCATGGTGGTGGGCCAGTTCATGGCCATTCTGGACATCCAGATCGTCGCCGCCTCCCTGCCCCAGATCCAGGCGGGGGTCGGCGCCTCGGCCGACGAGATCAGCTGGATCCAGACCGCCTATCTGATCCCCGAGGTGGTGATGATCCCCCTGTCGGGCTTCCTGTCGCGGCTGTGGGGGACGCAGCGGCTGTTTCTGGTCTCGTGCGCCGGCTTCGTGCTGATGAGCGTCGCCACGGGCCTGTCGTCGTCGATCGACATGATGATCCTGTTCCGGGCCATCCAAGGCTTCGTGGGCGGGGCCATGATCCCGACCGTCTTCGCCGTCGCCTTCACCGCCTTTCCGCCTGACAAGCGCGTCACCGCCAGCGTCGTCATGGGCCTGATCGTCACCCTGGCGCCGACCGTCGGACCCACGCTGGGCGGCCACCTGACGGAGTGGCTGAGCTGGCGCTGGCTGTTCTTCATCAACGTGGGGCCGGGGCTGCTGGTGCTGTTCCTGGTCGGGCGCTACGGCAACTTCGACAAGGGCGATCCGTCGCTGGCCAAGGGCTTCGACTGGTGGGGCCTGGGCCTGATGGCCGCCTTTCTGATGTCGATGCAGTTCGTGCTGGAAGAGGGCGCCAAGAACGACTGGTTCGACGACACCCACATCCTGTTGCTGACCGTCGTGGCGGCGGTCGCCGGACCGATCTTCATCTGGCGGTCCCTGACCTATCGCCAGCCGATCGTGGAGTTGCGCGCCTTTGGCAATCGCAACTTCCTGGTCGGGTTCATCATGACCTTCATCGTCGGGTTCGCCCTGTTTGGCGGCACATTCCTGCTGCCGCTCTTCC
>NZ_DLTK01000061.1:2274-3212 GCF_002500885.1 Brevundimonas sp. UBA7838 | reverse complement strand
CATTCCTGCTGCCGCTCTTCCTGGGCCGCGTGCTCGGCTATTCGTCGTCCGAGGTCGGCACCACCATGGTCGTGTCGGGCCTGGCCATGTTCGCCACCGGCCCCTTCGCCGGACGACTGGTGCGCAAGCTGGATGCGCGGGTGCTGATGTTCGGCGGCTTCATGCTGTGCGCCTGGGGCATGTGGCAGGCCCGCGTTGTCACCGATGACTGGGGCTTCTGGAACTTCGCCTCGGTCCAGGCCTTCCGCGGCGTCGGCGTTATGCTGGCCATGATCGCGTCCCAGCAGGTTACGATGGCGACCCTGCCGCCGCACATGGTCAAGAACGCCTCGGGGCTGGTCAACCTTTCGCGCAACGTCGGCGGCGCCTTCGGCCTAGCCATCCTGAACACCAGCCTGACGTCCAACACGGCCCTGCACATGAGCGAACTGACCAGCGCTATCGGTCAGGGCGACCAGGCGATGCGCAACATGATGGCCGGCATGGCGCAGCGGTTCGCCGGCTCCATCGATCCGGCCGCCTCGGCGATGAAGGCCATCTATGGGATGTTGCAGAAGCAGGCGACGACGATGGCGTTCGGCGACGCCTTCGCCCTGCTGGCCATCCTGTGCGCGGGCGCGGCCTTCGTCACCCTGGCCGCCCAGCCGGTGAAGGCCCAGGCCGGCGCCCCGCCTTCGGACGTCCACTGATGGCGCGCCGTCGCGGACAGGTCGATGAACGAAAGAGCGAGGCGATCCTGGACGCCGCCGCGACCCTGTTCGCCGACAAGGGGCTGCAAGCCAAGATGGACGAAATCGCCAAACTGGCCGGCGTCTCCAAACAGACGGTCTATAACCGCTTCGCCTCCAAGCTGGAGATCGCCCAGGCCCTGGCGTCAAAGCGCGTCGAGGATATCGTCGCCCCCCTGCGCGGCGCCGGCGATCCGCAGACGGTGCTGG
>NZ_DLTK01000061.1:1858-2117 GCF_002500885.1 Brevundimonas sp. UBA7838 | reverse complement strand
CGATCCGCAGACGGTGCTGGAGACCCTGGCCCTGACGCTGCTGAACCGGGTGTGCAGCGGCGACAAGGTCGGCTCGATGCGCGGGGTCGCCTTGGTCTCGGTCGAGGCGCCCGAGATCGCCCACGCCATCTATGAGGCCGGCCCGCGTCGCAGCCTGCGCGAACTGGGCGCCTGGCTGGCGGAACAGACGCGGCTGGGCCGGATGAGCGTCGCCGATCCGGAAGAGGCGGCCGAGATGTTCGCCGGCCTGGTGCTGGGC
>NZ_DLTK01000061.1:1289-1605 GCF_002500885.1 Brevundimonas sp. UBA7838 | reverse complement strand
TTCGCCGGCCTGGTGCTGGGCCACGGCCATCTGCGCGCCATGCTGGACGTGCCGCAGCTGGAGGCCGACAAACGCGCAGGCCGCGCCAGAGAGGCCGCCCGCATCTTCATGGCCGCCCATCCGCCCGCCACGGCCGCCAAGACTTCCTGAGCCCGGCGCGCTACAGTCGTCCGACCCTGTCGCTTGAGACCGCCTTTATGCTGATCCACCTGTCCTCCTGGCCCGAAATCGACGCCCGACTGAACGACGGCGGTCCGCTGTCCAGGACGGTGGTCGTGCCCATCGGCTCCAACGAGCAGCACGGGCCGACGGGGCT
>NZ_DLTK01000061.1:555-1074 GCF_002500885.1 Brevundimonas sp. UBA7838 | reverse complement strand
CTGGGCACCGACTGGCTGTGCCCTGAGATCATCGCCCATGCGGCCGAAAAGACCGACGCCAACTTGATCGTCGCCCCGACCTTCAACATCGGCATGGCCCAGCATCACCTGGCCTTCGCCGGCACCATCAGCCTGCGCCCTTCGACCTTCATGGCCGCGATCACGGACTGGGTCTCGTCTCTGAGCCGTCACGGATTCGAGCGAATCTACTTCCTGAACGGTCACGGCGGGAACGTCGCGACCATCGAGGCGACCATCTCGGAAATCTACGCCGAGTGGAGCTTCGTCGAGGACAGCCCGCCCTTCATCCTGAAGCTGAAGAACTGGTGGGACCTGCCCGGCGTCCATGGCCTGTGCAACCGCCTGTTTCCGACCGGCCATGGCATGCATGCCACCCCGTCCGAGATCGCGGTGACGCAGGCCGCCTATCCCGAGCGGATCAAGACCGCCGACTACAGCCCGCAGATCGCGCCGAACGGGCCGATCCGCGACGCCCTGGACTATCGCGCCCGCTTCCCC
>NZ_DLTK01000061.1:0-400 GCF_002500885.1 Brevundimonas sp. UBA7838 | reverse complement strand
CGCCCGCTTCCCCGACGGCCGGATCGGCTCGGACCCGGCCCAGGCCAGCCCCGAGAAGGGCCAGCAGATCATCGACGCGGCGGTCCCCGCCCTGCTCGCCGACATCGCGGCCTTCGCCGCCGAGACCCAGCCGGGAGCGTCGCTCTGACCCGCAAGACCCCCACAGCCGCCAACGCGGCCGTCGTCGGCGCCGAGATCCTTGCCGCCTCGGCCGAGGTGATCGCGGCCCGCACCGGGCTGATGGCGCAGGGCCTGACCAGCGCCAAGGGGCAGGACTTCAAGGAGCTGTCGCTGATGAGTTCCGAGAAGACGGAGGCGATGTCCGCCTCGGCCGACGCCATGGCCGCCAGCGCCGGGGCCATCGGCCAGCAGCTGGGGCGCGCGGCGCTGGACGAGGGCG
>NZ_DLTK01000133.1:3216-3998 GCF_002500885.1 Brevundimonas sp. UBA7838 | reverse complement strand
ATGGCCAAGGAAAAGTTCGAACGGACGAAGCCGCACTGCAACATCGGCACGATTGGTCACGTTGACCACGGCAAGACGACGTTGACGGCTGCGATCACGATGACGCTGGCGAAGGCCGGCGGCGCGAAGGCGATGAACTACGCCGACATCGACGCTGCGCCGGAAGAGAAGGCGCGCGGCATCACGATCAACACCGCGCACGTGGAATATGAGACGGCCAACCGTCACTACGCCCACGTCGACTGCCCCGGCCACGCCGACTATGTGAAGAACATGATCACCGGCGCCGCGCAGATGGACGGCGCGATCCTGGTGGTGTCGGCCGCTGACGGCCCGATGCCGCAGACCCGCGAGCACATCCTGCTGGCCCGTCAGGTCGGCGTGCCGGCCTTGGTAGTCTTCATGAACAAGGTCGACCTGGTCGACGACGAAGAGCTGCTCGAGCTGGTCGAGATGGAAGTGCGCGAGCTGCTGAGCTCGTACCAGTTCCCCGGCGACGACATTCCGATCACCAAGGGTTCGGCCAAGGCCGCGACCGACGGCGTGAACCCGGAAATCGGCGAACAGCGCGTTCTGGCCCTGATGGAAACCGTCGACGCCTACATCCCGCAGCCGGAGCGTCCGGTCGACCTGCCGTTCCTGATGCCGGTCGAAGACGTGTTCTCGATCTCGGGCCGCGGCACCGTGGTCACGGGCCGCGTCGAGAAGGGCATCGTCAAGGTCGGTGAGGAAGTCGAGATCGTCGGCATCCGTCCGGTCCAGAAGACGACCTGCACGGGCGT
>NZ_DLTK01000133.1:0-2901 GCF_002500885.1 Brevundimonas sp. UBA7838 | reverse complement strand
GGCGGTCGTCACACCCCGTTCTTCACGAACTATCGCCCGCAGTTCTACTTCCGCACGACGGACGTGACCGGCATCGTTCACCTGAAGGAAGGCGTCGAGATGATCATGCCGGGCGACAACGCCGAGCTGAACGTCGAGCTGATCACGCCGATCGCGATGGATCAAGGCCTGCGCTTCGCCATCCGTGAAGGCGGCCGCACCGTCGGCGCCGGCGTCGTCGCCAAGATCGTCGAGTAAGAAGACCCGGCCTTCGGGCTGAAACAGTAGCGTAACAGAACGGCCCCCGGAGCAATCCGGGGGCCGTTTTGCTGTGGGCTACCCGCAGATCGCCAGAGGCGCCCGTAAGAGGTCCGAGTTTCATCGGATTGCGCCGCAGGCCAAGGCCTCTGGTCTTTGGGGTGCGGGTCAGGCCTGAGATACGGGGCGGTCCCGAAGGGACGAGTTCGAGGCGGACGGCTTAGTTTTCGGCGTTGACCAGGTTTCGCACGCGAGGCGGGACCGGCGGCGTGGGCGCTGCGCGGACGATGCGAATAGAACTGCTGCGGCAGGCCTGGGGCGAAAGGCGGCCGGGCAGGCGGGTCGAGCCGTCGCCGCAGGCTTCGCTGATCTGGTCCTGCGTTAGGCCTCGCGCGCCAGACAGGTCGGCGCCGCGAATGTCGGTTCGACGCAGCGAGGCGTTGGAGAAGTCGGCGCGCGAGAAGCTGCCGCCGGTCAATCGCGCCCCATCCAGGCTGGCGTTCGAAAAGTCCGCGTTGGAGAAATCGCCGCCCGAAAGGTTCGAGGCCGTGACTTCGGCGCTGGCGAAGTTGGCGCCCGACGCCCGAACATTGGCCAGTGTGGCGCCGAACAGTTCCGAGTTGGAGAAGTTGGTTCCGGCCAGGGTGGCGCCGGTGAAGTTGACCCCGTGCATCTCGCTGCCCGAAAGGTTGGCGCGGGTCAGGTTGGCGCGAACGAAGGACGATCCTTGCGCCTCGGCGCCGTTGATCTGAGCCCCGGTGAAGTTGGCGGAGGTGAAGTTGGCGCCGACGATCTCGACCCCGCCCATGTTGGCCCGGCTGAAATCACTGCCGGTGAAGTTGGAGCCCATCATCTCGGCGCCGCGTAGGTTGGCGCCCACCAGGGTGGCGTTCATGAAGCTGGCGCCGGTGAAGGTGGCGCCCGAGAGATTGCGGCCGGACAGTTCGCAGCGATTGCACGATCCGCCCAGCGACACCGAACGGGCCACGTCGCGGTCCTGCATCGACATCTCGACCCCGGCGAAGGCGGGGGAGGCGGCGAGCGCCAGTCCCAGCGTCAGCAGAGCCAATGTGGGGCGGACCCGGATATGTTCAGCGATCTGTTTCACGCACTCTGAATGCCTCGAAAGCCCCGCCGCACCTACTTAAATCGAGGTAACTTCATGAAATCGAGGCAAGGTCGGCGCCGCTCAGCAGGCCGGAATGCGAAGGCCACGCGGCAGGACGGTGGAGCCGTCGCCGCAGGCTTGGTTCAGCTGGCCCTGGGTCAGGCCGGTGGCCCGCGTCAGCTGGGCGCCCGACAGATTAGTCCCCGACAGGGTCGCGCCGGCGAAGCTAGCGCCCTCCAGATAGGCGCCGACGAAACTGGCATTGGTCAGGTTGGCACGCGAGAAGTTGGAGCCCGAGAAAACGCCGCCATAGGCTTCGACGTCACGCATGTCGGTGTTGGAAAATCGCGTGCGGTTCATGACGCTGAGGCTCAGGTCCGCCTGACGCAGGCGTGAGCCGGCCAAGTTCAGGCCCCGCGCCTCCAGCCCCGAAAAGTCGCCCTGAAAAAGATTGCAACCGGCGCAGGAGGCGCCGCGCCGCACGCTGGCGATCTGACCCGCGTTTTGGGCCAGCGCAGGCGCGGCGACGGCCAGCAGGGCGGCGATCAGGCCGAGGGAAAGTGTACGTTTCATGGACCGGGCTCCGACGTTTGATCGTCTGTCAGCAAACCCTAGGCCATAACCCTTAACCTAGCCCTGATCGCCGCCCTGAAGCGCCGGGGCCGCCCCGCAGGTGTCGCAGGCCCAGGCGGCGCCGCGTTGTTGCAGGCTAAAATCGCCGCAGGCGGGACAGGCGACGGCCTCGCTGTTGGCGGCGGCGCGGGCTTCCGGCTCGCCCTTCTTGCCGAAGGGCAGGACGACCAGATTGTCGGGCGCAGAACCGCGCGCGAACCCTTTGGAGATGAAGCGGGCGGCGGGCACGGCCGCGTTGGCGTCGGGTTTACCGTCCCCCAGTCCGTCCGCGTTCAGGTCTTCGGTCCCGGCGTTGGCCAACTCGACGCGGTCCAGATAGGAGACGCCCAGTTCGCGGAAGATGTAGTCCAGGATCGAGGTCGCCGACTTGATCGAATCGTTGCCGGTGACGCGGCCGGCCGGCTCGAACCGGGTGAAGACGAAGGCGTCCACGAACTCGTCCAGCGGCACGCCGTATTGCAGGCCGATCGAGATGGCGATGGCGAAGTTGTTCATCAGGCTGCGGAAGGCGGCGCCTTCCTTGTGCATGTCGATGAAGATCTCCCCCAGCTCGCCGTCTTCGTACTCGCCGGTGTGGATATAGACCTTGTGGCCCGCGACGGCGGCCTTTTGGATATAGCCCTTGCGGCGGTCGGGCAGCTTGCGGCGCGCGCGTTCGCGTTCGACCACGCGTTCGACGACACGTTCCGTCGGAGCCGTGCGAGGCGCTTCGCGGGCAGGTTCAGGGCGGGCGGCGTCGATGTTTGGCAGGGACAGCAGCGGGCCGACGGGCGGTGCGGCGCGGGACAGGCAAAGGGCGCGTCGGCCGTCCAGCGCGCCCTGGCTCAACAGGCGCGCGGCCTGTGTCGAGGTCGTGCGCCAGTCCATCGGTTCGATCGCGATGTCCGGTATGTCGCTGAACGGCTCGACGGCGCGCCGCAGGT
>NZ_DLTK01000126.1:0-57203 GCF_002500885.1 Brevundimonas sp. UBA7838 | reverse complement strand
CCGATCTGCCGCCTCCAGGGGAGCCGCCGGAAGTGATCGGATGTCAGAGCGTCACACCGTGCGCCAGAGCGGCTGACGCCAGCGGTGAGCTCGCCGTTTCCACACGAACGAAGCGCACCGTCTCGGCCCGAATCCTGGGTTCGGCGACGAAGCCGGCTTCGGCAAAGGCGATGTGCTGGGGCATGACCGGCCCGGCCGGATCCGCGCTCCACCATCCTTCCACGGCCGCGGCCTTCGGCAGGATGCCGCCCACGATCCGTTCGATGTCCCGGAAGGTCAGGTCCACCTCGGCGCGCTTCTGGCGTCGGAGGAAGGCTGCGAGCGGGGCGTATTTGGGCATCGGCGTGTTTTCCTTTCTCTGATGGCCTCCGGTCAACCCGACTCGCGCGACCAGCCGCAAGCGGTGTAGGGTCATTGATGGCGGGTTCCGGGAACGATAGGCGCCGATCGAGAGCCAGGGGACGCGTGAGCGTCGGCGGCGATCGGCGGCGAAACGCCGGGCTTCCTCACAGAAGTTCCTGGCCCGCCCCCTCACCCTTCGCGCCTTGACCCGTCTTCGTCAGGATCGATGATGCCGGCGCGGACCGCAGCCGCGACAGCTTCGATGCGCGTCCGGACACGAAGCTTGGCGCAGGCTTTCTCGATGTAGCTGTCGACCGTCCGGGGCGACAGGCCGACGATCTGACCGATGTCCGCCGAACTCTTGCCGCGACTGACCCAAAGAAGACACTCGGTTTCGCGACCGCTGAGAAGCAGGGATGATTGGCGTTCCGCATGGGGACTACGCTGCATGGCTCGCTCCTTCCAAAGTACGCGATTCACGTTCGGCGGGAATCAACGACCGGGCAACGACAGTGAATTGCGGGCTCTCCGCCATTTTCTTGCGGGATAACCCGATCCGCGCGCCAGACCACGCCAGCGCTTGCCTCCGCCGGGGGCGGCTTCTAGACCGCCCCGGTCGGGCGCCGTGAGATAGGCCCACAGCTTGAGCCGGGGTCTGTCCGCGAGACAGAGGCGCCGCTGTGAACCGAAGCAGCGGGCCTCGCGATCGCAGAGGATTCCAACGCCCGACCCCTCCGGCTTGCGCCGGGATTCCGTTTGATTCATGCTGACGTCGCCGACGCTTGCGTTGGCGGGGCCTGGAATCCCCTGTGCGATATCAGATCATCGACGGCGGCGCGCACAGCGCGCATGCCCGTTCCCAACGCCTGACGGCGCGCGCCTGCGCGCCTGTCCCAGGCCGTGTGGACGCGTCTGGGTTCCGGACCCTCTCGTCGAGAGGCCGGAGAACCGTGGTGACCGATACGAAGCAGCTGGGCACGGAGGCGCAGGACGGTATCAACCGTCTCTATCGGCGCTATGCCGCCTGGCTGGATCGTCGCCTGCGAGCCCATGTCGACGCCGAGGCGGCGGCGGACGTCGTTCAGGAGACCTACATCCGTGCCGCGCCCTATGCGCTGGACGACATCCGTCATCCGAAGGCTTTTCTGCTCAAGATCGCCCTGAACCTGGTACGCGACGAGAGCCGGCGGGAAGGACGGCGGCGGCGGGATCGGGACTTTCAGATACCGGCCGGAGCCGAGGCCGCGCCGCAGTTCGATCAGGTTCTGCTCGAGCAGGTGATCGGATCCATGCCGCAACTCTACCGCGACGTCTTCGTCTTGAGCCGCTTTGGCGGTATGACCTATCCGGAGATCGCCCAGTCGTTCGGGATCAGCGTAAAAACGGTGGAATGGCGAATGTCCAGGGCGCTTGAGTACTGCGCGTCTCGGCTGGACCTGTAGGCAAGACGGATGACGATCGAGGCTGAAGCCGACATCAGGCGCAAGGAAGCAGCGGAATGGTTCACCACGTTGAGCCAGCGCAAGGTCACCACTGCCGATATCAAGGCCTTCAGCGTGTGGCGGCGGGATCCTGAGAACGCCCGCGCCTTCAGCCGTCTGGAGGCCATGTGGGACGCGGCCGGAACGCTGGCAAACACCCCCGGGATGGCGGCGCTGACGGAAGACGCGGCGAACCGGGCTCGCCAGGCTTCGACAAAGGGGGGAAGACGCACCTCCGGCCGCCTGGTCCCTCTCGGGGCGGCCGGGGCCATCGCATTGGCGCTCGTTGTGGGAAGCTGGTCCTGGTGGTCCGCCCAACGTTCCGACGTCTACGACACCGCCATCGGTGAGCAGCGCACGGTCCGGCTGGAAGACGGTTCACGCATCATCCTCGACACGGCGTCTCACGTGACGGTCCGGTTCAGCGGGTCCGAGCGTCTGGTCACGCTCACCTCCGGACGCGCCATGTTCGAGGTGCAGGGAGACGCCACCCGCCCCTTCCTGGTGAAGGCCGGCGATACGGAGGTGACCGCGATCGGCACCCGCTTCGACGTCCGGCGGACCGGCGCGGGCGCCCGGATTGTTCTGGTCGAGGGGCAGGTTGCCGTGCGGCAAGAGGCGTCGTCGCGGCCGGCATGGACCCTGGCGCCGGGACAACAGGTCACGACTTCGGTTCAACGCCCGGCGGTTGTGGCGGTGAACGTGCCGGCGGCGACGAGCTGGACGACCGGCCGCCTGACGTTCGAGAACACCCCGATCGCCGTCGCCGTCGCGGAGGTCAACCGCTACAGCCCCTCGCCGGTGGAACTGCGGGACGACCGGATTTCGGCCATCCGGGTCAGCGGGGTCTTCGATGCAGGCGATGTCGACGGCTTCGTCGCCGCGCTCAGGGACCTCTACGCCCTCGAAGCGGAGCGGGCGCCGGACGGCCACCTTGTTCTGACGGGACCCGCCTGAAAATAATCTGATCCCGGACTTAGGGGATGGGCCGCGACCCGACGTCTCCTCCCCGACCCGCAAAACTGCGGGTAGAGAATCGGGGGAGATCATGGGTCACAGGTTCACTTCTACCGCGCTCGCCGCACTGATGCTGGGGGTCGCCACGCCGGTGGCGGCGCAGACGGTCGAGGCCGTGCGCGCGTTCAGCATCGGAGCGGGGCCGCTCGAGCGGAGCCTGCCGGTCTTCGCCCAGCAAAGCGGCCTGCAGATCCTCTATCCCAGCGCGCTCGTCGCCGGACGTCAGTCCCAGGCCGTCACCGGCAATCTCACGGCCGAGGCCGCGCTCGCCCAACTATTGCGCGGAACGGGCCTCACCTATCGTCAGAGCCGCCCGAACGTCTTCGTGCTGATCGATCCGTCGGCCCGGGCGGAGACGGACGCTGAAGCCACCCAGCTCGAAGAGGTCGTGGTTACGGGCAGCTACTTCCGCGGCGTGGACAGTCCCTCGCCGGTCACAGTCCTGACCCAGGACGATGTAGCGCGGCAGGGGCGCGCGACGGTGGCCGAGACCTTGGCGGCCCTCCCCCAGAATTTCACCGGCGCCGCCTATGAGGGCTCCGCGAACACCGGCGCGGATCGTTCGGCCCGGAACAGCGGCGCGGCGACCGGGCTCAACCTGCGCGGACTCGGCGCAGACGCAACCCTCGTCCTCGTCAATGGCCGGCGGATCGCCGGCACGGGCATCTCCGGCGACTTCGCGGACGTCTCCAACATTCCCTCCAGCGCAATCGCGAGGGTGGATGTGCTGCTGGACGGGGCTTCAGCCCTCTACGGCGCGGACGCGGTCGGCGGCGTCGTCAACATCATCCTGAAATCCCGGTTCGAGCAGGCGGAAACCCGCGTGCGAGTGGGCGGCACGAGCGACGGCGGCGCCGAGGAAGTCCTGCTGTCCCATGTCGGCGGGTTCAACTGGTCGAGCGGAAGCCTCGTCGCGGCCTACGAGTTTCATGATCGCGGCGAGCTCCGTTCGGAGGACCGACGCGTGATCTCCAGCGCCGACCTGCGCCCGCTGGGCGGTTCGGACTGGCGGCTTGTTTACAGCGCGCCCGGCAACATCATGGCGCAGAACCCCATCTCGGGCTCCTATCAGCCCATCTTCGCCATTCCTCGCGATCAGGACGGCGCAGGGCTGACGCCGGGCGACTTTCGGGCCAATGAGGTCAACCTCACGAACCAGAACCTGGGCCAGTGGTTCCTGCCGCATCAGCGTCGGCACAGCCTCTTCGCCGCGGCGCGGCAGAGTCTTCCATTCGGCTTCAGCATCGACGGCGACATCCGCTACACAGAGCGGGACCACACCCTCCAGACGCCCGCCGACACCGGCATCGTCGTGATCACCTCCGCCAATCCTCACTTCGTGTCTCCGGTGGGCGCGACACGCCACGACATCGCCTATTCCTGGATCGACGAGCTTGGGCCGGCGCTCTCAGAAGGCCGCACGCGAAGCGTCAGCGGCGCCCTTGGGCTCAACGGCGCGATACGGGACTGGAACCTGTCGGCCTACCTCAGCGGCGGTCGGGAGTTCAGCAGCCGGACACTCTCCAACCGGGTTCAGACGACCTTCCTGCAGGAGGCCATGGGGTCCCGGGCGGATATACCGACGACGACGTTCAGAACGGCGGTCGACGGCTTCTTCAATCCCTACGGCGATCCCGCCAACACCAGCCCGGCGATGCGGGCGCATATCGGCTCGGGCTATTCCTGGACTGACCACACGACCACCGTGACCTCGGCAAACCTCAAGGCTGACGGGTCGCTTCTTGAGCTCGCAGGCGGTCCGCTGCGGGTGGCCGTGGGCGTCGATCTTCGCGGCGAACGGTTCGAAACCGAGGGCGAGAACTTCCTTTCCGGCATAGCGCCGCGCATCGTCGCCCCTCTCGTCTATGAGCGGGATGTCTCGGCGGCCTTTGTGGAGTTCCGGGCGCCCTTCGTGAGCGCCGCAAACGCCCGCCCGGGCCTGGAGCGCCTTGAGTTCTCCCTGGCGGCGCGGATCGAAGACCATGAGGGGGTCGGGCAATCCACCAACCCCAAGGTCGGTCTGCTCTACAGCCCGGCTTCCGACCTGCTGCTGCGGGCGAGCCATGGCACATCGTTCCGCGCGCCGGCGCTCCGCGAGCTGTTCACGGCCTATGCCCTCGGCCCGACCTTTCTCAACCGGGGCGGCGTCAATGTGCTCGCTGTCGTCCAGTACGGCGGAAATCCCGACCTGCGGCCGGAAACGGCCACTTCGACGACGGCGGGCTTTATCTGGACGCCGGCGGCCCTTAGCGGGTTCCGACTGGAGGGCGGCTGGTTCCGCACCCGGTTCGAGGACCGCATCGGCAATCCGGTCCTCGAGAATCTGACGAATGTTCTCAACGATCCCGCCCTGGCCCCTTTCGTCCGCTTCGTGAACCCGGCCACCAACGCCGAGGATCGCGCCCTCGTCCAATCGCTGCTGGACCACCCCGGCAATTTCAACCCGACCGTCATGCCCGTCACCGCCTATGGCGTGATCGTCGACAATCGCTTCGTCAACGCGGCCGCCGTCGAGGTCGAGGGGCTGGACCTGTCAGCGCGATATCGCTTCGACCTGGGCGCTGGTCAGATGTCGATCGACGCGTCGATGACGCATCTCCTGGCCAACGATCGCCAGATCACCGACGCGTCCCCCAATGAGGACCTGCTCGGAGACCCTCATTTCCCCGCCCGGTGGCGCGGCAGGCTCGGCGGCCAATGGGTAAGCGGCCCTCTGACGCTCGGCCTGATCGCCAACTATGTCAGCGGCGGACGAGACCCCGTTGGCGGTCGCGGCATCGACGACTGGGCGACCTTCGACGGGCAGGTTCGCTACGACTTCCCTGGCTGGGGCGAGGGCCTTTCCCTCTCCCTGAACGTGCTCAATCTCGCGAACTCGGAGCCGCCGTTCTACGACGCGTCGCGCGGGATCGGCTACGATGCGGCCAATACCAACGCGCTGGGCCGCCAAGTCTCCCTGCAACTCGTCAAGCGCTGGTGAGACGCCATGCGCAAACGTCTGTCCGGCGCGCTGGTCGCGCTGGCTCTCGCGTGCCCGACGACGGGCGCTTCGGAGCCGCTGACCCTCGACACCCTGCTCGGGCTTGAGAGCTTCGGGCGGATCGCCGTCGATCCGACCGGCCAAGTGATCGTGTTCGAGGAACGCCGCGCGCGGGACGATCTTCCCCGCTACGACCTGCAGCCCGAGGGCGCGCTCCGCTACGCCCGCCTCTATCGGGCCGATGTCGCGAGCCCTGCCCGCGTCGCGCCGCTCCTGCCGATGGAGGAGGACGCCGGCTACACCGCCGGCCCCTTCTCCCCCGCCGGCGGCAAGCTCCTCGTCTTCCGCCTGCACGCCCTGCAGTTCCACATCGGGATCGTGGATCTGGGCAGCGGCGGCGTCGTGTGGACCGACATCTCTCCGGAAACGGGCGCCTGGGGCCGATCCGTGGAATGGCTGTCCGAGGATGTTATCGTGGTGCTCGGCATGCCCGACGGGGATCTGCCGCCGCGTCTGGCGGACACCAATCGAACCCAGAGAGAACTGCCCCCGCTCTGGGACCGGGCGGCCCGTGGGGAGGCGGCCTTCGTTTCGGTCGGGCTTGGGTCGGAACCGGCGCGGCCCCTTCGCGACCTCTTGCGGATCGACGCCCGGACCGGTGCCGCGACCCGTCTCGCCCGAGGGCCGTTCCTTGACCTGGAGGCGTCCCCGGACGGCCGCCACGTCGCCCTGATTGTCGACGGCGCCCTCCAGCTCCTCCCCTCTCCGGGCGCCGCAACGGAGTTTCGGCGTACCCGCGCCCTGCGGCTGGTCGACAGTCGCTCCGGCGAAACTCGGGACCCGCCCGAGGCCCGGGACGTCTCGACAAGTCTCCTGACTTGGTCGCCGGCGTCCGACACCCTCATGGTAGCCGCGATCGATGGCGACTCTCCCCGCCTTCTCGCCGTCAGCCCGGCTGGCGCGGCGCGGGACGTCACCCCGCCGGGCGTCACCCCGCTCATCCCGCTCGATTTCCACGGATTGCCGACGGCCGAGGCCGGTTGGATCGGTGAAACGATCGTCCTGCACGGCCGTGATCGGGATGAAGAGGGTTGGTTCTTGAGCGGCGAGAGGCTCCCGGCCTTGGCGCCGGACGCCCGCCTCATCGCACAAGGAGGCCGCGGGGCTCTGTTCTCCAGTCGCGGACATGTCGTTCGCCTGACCACCGACGGGTCGTCCGATGACCTCGGTGCGTTCGCCTCGGTCGTTCGGCCGGATGGCCCGCTTGGCCAGCGGGCCCTGGCGGGGCCAATGAAACAAGACAGCGCAGTGGTGTCGGAGCCGACAGGACAGCTGTGCCGGATCCGGGCTGACCCGGGCCCCATCGTCTGCGTCACGGGTCCTTCCGGCGCGGCAGTGAGTTGGTCTCAAGGTGTGGCCGTCGCGCGCGGCGGCGAGGGTCGGGCTGTCAACCGCCTCGCCGTGACACGCGGAACGTCGACGCAGACGATCCGGAGCCTCAATCCCGAGCTCGACGACGTAGACCTCACAGCGGCCCGGCGGGTTGACGGCCCTGGAGGGGCCGGTGGATGGCTCTACGCCCCGGCTCAAGGCCATCGGCCGCTTCCGGTGATTGTCATCCCCTATCCCGACCGCGCGTATGCAACCCCGCCGCCGACCATGCGCCCCGAGGCGGGTAATCTGACGCTCAACGGCCAGCTTCTGGTCGCCGCCGGCTACGCCGTCCTCTATCCCGACCTGCCTGTCGGCCCCGAGCCGGCGGCCGGTTTGGCGGACCGGATCCTCGCCGTGGTCGACGCCGCCGCCGCCGAGAGGCTCGTCGATGGCGACAGGATCGGCCTTTGGGGACACAGTTTCGGCGCCTGGGCGGTCGTGCTGAGCGCGTCACAATCCCCCAGGTTCAAGGCTGTCGTCGCCCTGAACGGATCCTATGACCTGGCCGGATCGCTCGGCAGGCTGTCCAACCATGCGCGTCTGGCGGGCGAGAACGAGGCTGCGATCATGGGAACGGCGCGGTGGCTGGAATCCGGTCAGGTCGGGATGCGTGCGTCCTACTGGTCCGATCCCGACAGGTACCGCCGCGGCAGCGCCTTCGAACAGGCGGATCGGATCACGGCTCCCATTTTGCTGGTCTATGGCGAGATGGACCATGCGACGGGCGAGGCCGAAGGCATGTTCGCCGCCCTCAGACGCCTCCAGCGCCCGGCCGCCCTGCTCTATCTGATCGGCGAGGACCACGGGATCCACAACCCCGGCAATGCCCGGATCTACTATGAGCAGGTCATCGGCTGGTTCGATCGCCATCTCATCGCGAACGCGCCTCCAGCCGCGCCGTCCACCGTCGAACCCAGGCCTCCGTCAGCGCCAGGGTGAGCAGGCGGGAGAAGCCGCCGCGCCACAGCAGCGCCTCCCGGGAAAGGTCCGTCTCAAGGTCGTCCAGCAGGCCCGCCTGAGCCAGGGCCCCGCCCAGCAGATAGTCCCGCAGGAAGGGCAGATTGCTCGCGGCAGCCTCGCCGTAGAAGGCTCCGAGTTCGCCTTTTGAACGGCGGGCATAAATCGAGGGAGGCAGAACGTCCTGAAACGCGTTTCTGGCCGCGGCCCGATCCCGGCCGCCCCAGGTCAGATCGACAGTCGACCAGGACAGGCCGGCTTCCATCACGGGCTGGCTCAGCAGCGGGTTCACGCAGACCCCGCGCCGGCTCCGTGCGGCCTGCCCCTGGAAGGTCTGGCAGAAGGCGAGGATCGAAATCTGCAGGGCCTTCGCAGGTGGAACACTCCGCAGGTCGTCGAGCCAGGGATGATCCCAGTCGGCGCGGCTGCGCCGGTGTTCCCGGAATGCGCGGGACCAGGCCCAAGGCCAAAGGGACCGGCGGGTCCAGCGTGCGATCCGGTGCACGGCCGCCGGCCGCGCCCTGACCCCGCGCTCCTGGATTTCGTCGAAAGCGATGAGAGGGCTCGGCATCTGGAAGAAGACCGCGTCGCCGCCCTGTCCCGTGAGCGATCCCCATGCCCCAGCCTCCCGAACGCGGGCGGCGATGTCGTCATTGTAGTCCGTATCTATGTCGTTGGTGGCCGGTCGGAAGGCGTCCGCCGTGCGCGCCAGACGCTCGGCGGACAGGCTCAGCCCTTCGCGCCGCACCTCGGTCAGCGCATGTCCCTCGCGCGCCAAGACCGCCCGCGCATAGATGCGCTCGTCGCCTTCGGGCTGCTCGACGTAGTGGTTCACCCAGGCCGCGACGCGATTCCGCTGCGACGTCTCGAGGGACGCCGCGACAATCGCAGAGTCGAGACCGCCGCTGACCTCGGCGACCCATGTGTGATCGCCGGCTAGGCTGCGCACCGCCATCTGCACCACCGACCGAAGTTCAGGCGGACGGCCGCGCCCGCGTCGATAGACGTCCGCCGGCCGCCAGATCTGCACGCCGCGAGACCCGCCGGCGCCGACCGTTCGGAGCTCTCCGCCGGCGATCGGCGTCAGTCCGTCCAGGGCGAGATCGTGACGATATTCGCCGCCGCGGCTGACCAACCGCGACACCGCCTCCCAGTCCAGAGCCAGATCCTCGGGCAGGAGAGGGTCAAGAACTGGCGCCGCGCTGGAGGCGACGACGGTCACACCGGACCTGCGCCAGCAGACGGCCTCGATCGCACCGGAAGGATCGCGCAGGATCGCGGCGTCGCCGCCAGTGCGCCGGACCAGCACGTACCGGCCCCAGTGCTCTCCAATAATCCGTCGAGCGGACGCCGCATCCAGGGACCGGCAGGCCAGCGCGCCCCCCTCGGAGGCGGAAGCCGCCCGGCCCGTGTTGTCGAACATCTCGCCGATCAGGACGCCATGGCCGTCCAGCGCTGCTGTGATCCTGAGGCGGTCGGACGGCGCATAGACCTCGAGGAACGGGTGCGAGACACAGCGCGACCAGCCGGCGCCGGCCAGCCGCCGACGCAAGGGGGCCATGAGCGCATCGACCGCGCCGGCCGCGTCGCCGACGAGCGCCACGAAGGAGTCCGCGCCCATCCTCAGATGACCAGAATGGGATGGAAATGGCTGAGCGTTTCCGCGGACTGGCTGACGCAGACGTCATCGACCTGCAGCCAGCAATGGGCCAGGAACGGCCAGGCGCGGACCCCGAACACCCAGTCGGCGTCGAGGTCGCCGGCGTTCAGGAAGCGCAACAGCATCTCGGCCTGGAACAGGCATGCGCCGGTCCGGGGCGCGAAGGGCAGAAGCTGGAAAAACGTCTGCGCGCGCGCCGCGATCATTTCGAGGTCATCGCGCCGCCCGGTCCGGTCGCCATGAGCGGCCGCCAGTCCGGCCAGCGTCGGGCGACGCCAGGCCCGATCGGCCCAGATCGCGCCGAACGCGGCGATCTCTGCCAGGCGCGGCCGGCGACCGGAAATCTCAGGCAAGCTGTGCAGGGGGAGCGGCGGAGGCGGGACGCACGCAGGACGCGCTGGACCGGAATGCAGCAGTTCTGCTGACGCCAGTTCGAGGAGGGTATCCATCGGTCCGCGAAGGCGTTCGCCCAAGACCGCAACGTCACCGCAGTCCGCGAACAGCAGATAGTCATCCGCCGCCAGATCCAGAAGGACCAGATCGCCTCCGATCGGAACCGCGTGGACGCCCTGCGCCAGTTGCCCCTCCTCGGTCATTCGAGCGGGAGGTCGTAGCGGTGGGTCACCTGCAACTCCACGAACTCGCCGCCCTTGCCCCGAGTCAGCCGTCGCGCCGACCCGAGGACAACCAGGCGCCCAATCTTTCGTATCAGCATGAACTATTCCTCCAATGGGAGCCGCTCGGGGCCGCCCCGAGGGACGACCCCGGCCCGCTCATTCGGGCGGCATTTCCCAGCGGAAATGCGAGTTCAGTTCGGCGAAGTCGCCTTCGTCGACGGCGCGCGTCAGGCGGCGCGCGCCGCCCAGCCGCAGGATGCGGCCCTTGTTCTGGACCTTCATGGCCAGACTCCCTTTTTCGGTGAAAGCCTCTGATCAGGACGCGCCGGGCGAGGCCGGACCGGGCGTCCGTGCCGTCCCGGAGGACGGCACGTCGCGCTCAGGCGCCGGGCGGGATCGTGTAGAGCTTGGAGGTGTTCAGCTCGGCGTAGTCGCCTTCGTCGACGGCGCGCGTCAGGTCGCGGGCGGCGCCGAGGCGCACGAGGCGCGGGGTGCGGTGGGTGGTCATGGTCGTCTCCTCGTTGAAATATCGACAAAAGGTCGACGACGGACCATCAGCGCCTCAAAGCAAATCGATTCAAACTATATTGCGCGTATACTTTGACTGGTCGGGATCGATCCGCCGCACGCGCGAAGCGATTGTTCCCGCGGTGATCCGCCAGCGGGCGTAGTAGGCGTCGATACTGTCGCCATCGGATGGCCCGGCCGGCGGCTCCGTCGAAGGGCCAAGGCCTCGAAGCGGCGCAAGACGGCGACGGACCCGCGCGAGGCTCTCCAGCAGGGGCTGATTTTCGCAGACCTCGATCAGTTCGATGATCCACGCATCGACGGCCCCGTCCGAGCCGTCGATCGGATTGGCGAACCCGGCTCCGCGCGCCGCAAGCCGAACGTGAGCAGCTTCCAGATCCAGCAGGCCGAGGATGTCTTCGAGCGGCGTCGCCCGCGTGAAGTAGCCCAAGCCTCGACGGTCTTCGATCAGTCCCTCGCCGCAGAGCCGCGACAGGGCCTCGCGCACCGGGCTGGTGCTGAGGTTGAGCGAGGCGGCGATGTCGGCCACCGACAGATGCTGACCGGGCGCCAGCCCGTCCTCGATCGCTGTTCGCAGGCTGGCGAGCGCCGTGCCAAAGGGATCCCGCTGTCTCATCCCCGTGTCCCGCACGGGCCGCCGACGATCCGCAGGCCAGCGACCGCCAGGCACTGGGGGAGTCGGTCGACGCGATAGCGTCTATACTGTCGTCCGCAAGAAACTTGCGTCATAGCCGCAGCTTTTATGTTGTTGATCTTTATCAGCTTTCATTTGACGCTTGGCTGAGTCATTTTTCAACCTGTAGGGGTGAACCTGAGTTCGTAACGCGTGGTGCCGACGGCGAGGGAGTAAACCGAGAGATGGACGCCCGGCACACCCAGTCGACGAATGCGGTGCTCTCCTCGAGCCTGCGCCTGATCCGGTCCCATCGGCGCATGCGGTCGATCGACGTGGCCCAGGCCATGAACATGGCGCTCAGGTCGTACGAGCATTTCGAGTCCGGCGCCGGACGAATCAACATCGAGCGAATCCATCGCTTCGCCGAGGTGACCAACAGCGATCCGCACGGGATCCTCGCCGCCCTCGCCCTCGGGTCGCCCGCCTTCGCCTTGCGGTGCGCCGACAATAAATTGGCGACGATCCTCGCCGTCGCCCTGCAGGAATTCGACGAGGAGGCCGGCGACGCCATCGCCGACCTCGACGCCCGGCCGATCATCAACACCTTCACGAGGATGTTCAGGGATCTCGTGGACCAATCCGTCCGGCGCGACGCGGAAGCCGAGGCCTGGCTCGAACAACGCCGCAGCCGGCTGTTGGCCCCGGACCGCGAAGACGGCGGCTGAGGCGCCCCAGCCGCTGACGCCACCGCAGATTTACGGTGAGAAGGTCACGGACTGGCGCGCGGCCGGGATTTTCCGGCTGGATTCGGCGATGAAAGCGCTCGCCTCCCATCCCGCTGAGTCATCGGCCCTTCTGGTCGAGGCCCTGACCGGACGGCAGCGCGAATGCCTGCAGCTCGCGTCCACGGGACTGACCTCCTCCGCCATCGCCGAACGGCTGGGGCTCTCCCCGAGAACGGTCGATGAGCATCTCATGACGGCCTGCAGAATCCTCGGGGTGCGGACGCGCGTGCAGGCGGTCGCGCGCCTGGCGGTCGCCGCACGACGCGCAAACGAACCCCGCAGCTTCCTACCGTAGATCTCCCACGGGACGCTCGCGGGTCGTCGCCGCCGGCCGGATCGGCTGGGATTGGGGCGGTTCCTGGAGGCCCTGATGCTCGACCTCGCGTTCGTTCTCGCCCTCTCGCAAAGCTGCGCGCCTTCCGTGGCGCCTCAGACCCTTGCCGCTATCGCGCACGTCGAGAGCCGGTTCGACCCGCTGGCGATCGGCGTCAACGGCAATGGGCCCCGCCCCGCCCGGGCGCGCGACGCAAGGGAGGCGGCGGCGACGGCCCGTCGTCTCCTGGACCGCGGCGCCAACCTCGACCTCGGCCTGGCCCAGATCAACAGCGACAACCTCGGCTGGCTGGGCCTGTCTGTCGAAGACACATTCGATCCCTGCCTAAATCTCCGCGCCGCGGCGACGGTCCTCCGCGCGGGCTACAGGCCGTCCGGCGAGGCTCCGGCGCATCGCCAGGCCGCCCTGCGCGTCGCCCTGTCCCGCTACAACACCGGCGATGCCGGGCGGGGGTTCCGCAACGGCTATGTGGCCAGAGTGGAACAGGCGGCGGTCGCCCTGGATCTGGCGACGCCGCTCACGGCCGCCGCCGTCGGAGCGACCGGCGCGACCCTGCCCGAGACACCGCCCCCGAGAACCCCGCCCGCATCCTGGGACGTGTTCGCGCGCGGGCCCGTGCAAGTCGCCTTTTCCACATCCGACGACCGGAGCCGCTGATGTTTCGTCCTCTGATCCCCTCGCCTTTCCCCCGTCACGCCGGCGCTGCGGTCTGCATCGCGCTGGCGGCGACCTGCCTCTCGGCGCGGCGAACAGGAAGCTGAGCGGGATGACCAGAGCGGTGATGATCGCAGCCCGCACATTGCCGAGCGCGAAGAACAGCACGGCGATAACCAGCAGGGCGCCGAGGGCGAGGTTGTGCTCGACGGTGCGGATCGTGGCCTCGACCAGTTGGGTGCGATCCAGCGCCGGCTTGACCACGACGCCAGGGGGCAGGCTCGCGCCGATCTCCTTCAGCCGCTCGCCGACGCGATGCGCCACGGCGCGCGAGTTCTCGCCCTGGAGCATCAGGGCCGTGCCCACCACGGTCTCGCGGCCGTTGCTGCTGGCCGAGCCGAGGCGCGGCGCGCGGCCGATCTCGACCATGGCCACGTCGGAGACCCGGATCACCTGGCCGCCGCGATTGAGGATCGGGGTCTGGGCCAGCTCCTCGAGGCTGCGGATCCGCGCGTCGGCCCGGACGATGTAGGCTTCGCCGGCCCGGTTGACATAGCCGGCCCCGGCGATGCGGTTGGCGTGTTCGAGCGCCTCGACCAGTTGCACAAGGCCCACGCCATAGGCGGCGAGACGCGCGGGATCGGGATGGACCGCGTACTCCTTCACATAGCCGCCCTGGACGTCGATGCCGGCGACGCCTTCGACGGTCTTGAGCTGGGGCGCGATGATCGAGTCCTGGACGCCGAAGGGCGCGCGGCCGGCCTCTTGAGCGGCCGTCTCCGTCTGCGGCCCTCAGACTGCGGCCCGTCGGCAAGGATAGGCGTATATCTGTTTGACGATGTCGCGCACGTGCACGGCCGTCGCCGGCGCGCCCCGCTCGACGATCGTCTTGCAGTGGGCGCGAAGATCGTTGGGGGTGATCTCGTTCAGCAGGCGGGTGCGCCATTGAGGCAGGATTTCCCGGTTGAAGATGGACCGCCGCATGTTGCGGGTGCTGTCCGCCATCGGAGCATGATCCATCCATCGGATCGCCACCTGCTCGAACCTCTGGGCCTCCTTCAGCCGGCGCTTGACCCGCTGCTTGTCCAGCGCCGGCGAAACGCCTTCGGCGATCTGGCGCTTCGCCTCGACCAGCTTCTCCCGCGCCCTGGCGAGCGAGAGCCCGGTCGGGCCGTAGGCGCCGAACGTGACCGTCTCGCGCCGCCCGTTGAAGCGGTAGTCGTACTTGAAAGCGATGCCGCCTGTCGGTGTTACGAGGACGTACAAACCGTCCCTGTCGGTCTTTTTGTAAGGCTTCGTTTTTCCACGTGTATTTCGCAATTCAGCGTCGGTGAGCATGCCGTTTTCACTCCAAAAGACCGTCAGGCGTTTTCGGGACCTTTCGGGATCTTTTTCCTCAGCCAAATCCGCAGCTTGGCTCAGAAAAAAGACCGTCAGGACGCCCTCGGCCCTATGACGGTATGGAGCGGAGTCTCCGCGAGCAATGGCGGCGGGACCGTCGGAGCGACCGACAAAAACGAAAGCAGCCCCTCGAAAGGTATCGAGAGGCTGCGAAAGCATTTATCTTGCAAGTCAGTGATTTAGCGCTATATTTCAAAGCGCCGCCGAAAGACTTCGAAAGCCCTGAATCACTCCCACTCGATCGTCCCCGGCGGCTTGGACGTGACGTCGTAGACGACGCGGTTGACGCCGCGGACCTCGTTGATGATGCGCGTCGCCGTCTTGGCCAGGACGTCCCACGGGAATTGGTAGAAGTCGGCGGTCATGCCGTCGGTGGAAGAGACGGCGCGCAAGGCCAGGACCTTTTCATAGGTGCGGGCGTCGCCCATGACGCCGACGGTCTTCACCGGCAGCAGGACGGCGAAGGCCTGCCAGATCTTGTCGTAGAGACCCGCCTTGCGGATTTCATCCAGATAGATGGCGTCCGCCTGTTGCAGGGTCTCGACGGCGTCCGGCGTAATCTCGCCCGGGATGCGGATGGCCAGTCCCGGTCCGGGGAACGGGTGGCGCCCGACGAAGGCGTCGCTCAGCCCCAGTTCGCGACCCAGGGCGCGGACCTCATCCTTGAAAAGCTCTCGCAGAGGCTCGACCAGTTTGAGTTTCATATAGTCAGGCAGGCCGCCGACGTTGTGGTGGCTCTTGATGACGTGGGCCTTGCCGCTGGACGAGGAGACGCTTTCGATCACGTCCGGATAGAGGGTGCCCTGGGCCAGGAATTCGGCGCCCTCGATCTTGGCGGACTCGCGATCGAACACCTCGATGAAAAGCCTGCCGATGGTCTTGCGCTTGGTTTCGGGGTCGGAAATCCCGGCCAGTTCGCCCAGGAATTCCTTCGATGCATCAACGTGCACCAGCGGGATGTTGTAGTGCTCGCGGAACAGGGTCGTGACCTGTTTCGCTTCGTCCTTTCTCAACAGGCCGGTGTCGACGAAGACGCAGGTCAGTTGATCCCCGATGGCCTCATGGATCAGAACGGCGGCGACCGAGGAGTCGACCCCGCCCGACAGGCCGCAGATCACCTTGGCGTCGCCAACCTGTTCGCGGATCTGGGCGATCTTCTCGTCGCGGTAGGCGGCCATGGTCCAGTCGCCCTTCAAACCCGCGATGCCGTGGGTGAAGTTCTTCAGCATCTGATGGCCGCGGGGGGTGTGCATCACCTCGGGGTGGAACTGCACACCGTAGAAGCGACGGGCCTCGTCGGCGATCACCGCATAGGGCGAACCCTCGGACGAGGCGACCACGTCGAAGCCTTGCGGAATGGCGACGATCTTGTCGCCATGGCTCATCCAGACCTCTTCGTTCTCGCCGACGGGGGCTAGGTCGGCCAGCAGGGGCGAGGTCTTCTGAACCGTGATCTCGGCGCGGCCGAACTCGCGGGTATGGCCGCCCTCGACCTTGCCGCCCAATTGCTCGCACATCGTCATCTCGCCGTAGCAGATGCCCAGAACCGGCACGCCCGCCTCGAACACGCCCTGCGGCGCGCGGGGACTGCCCTCTTCATGCACGCTCTCGGGACCGCCCGACAGGATGATGGCCGCCGGGTTCATGGCCGTCAGAGCCGCTTCCGCCTTCTGGAACGGATGGATCTCGCAATAGACGCTGGCCTCGCGCAGGCGGCGCGCGATCAGCTGCGTCACCTGGCTGCCGAAGTCGACGATGAGGACCTTTTGGTGGTCTTGCGGCGTGGTCATGGCGTGATCGAATCCGGGGCAGGAAGATGGGCGCGGTCTTGGCGGGGTGGGGCCGATATTTCAAGGGCGGGAAGCTCAAGAGCGGCGGGGCCGTCGACCTCCAGCACGGCGATCAGCCGATCCAGGGCAACGGCCAGGTTCTCGTCGACATGATGCAGGGTCGAGGTCCAGTCCTCCAAAGCCTTCAACTCGGCGCGACCGTCCGACACGCCGCGCAAGGCGATCAGAGGCACACCGAAGGTCTGGGCGGCGCGGACTAGGGCCCATGTCTCCATGTCGACCATCTCGGCGTCGATGGCGTCATAGGCGGCTCCGGACACGACGTTCGCTCCGGTCGACAGGGTCGCCATCGGCACGCCGGGGATCGGGCACAGCAAAGGCAGGACGGCGGGCTGGTCCAGCAATGGCGTCACGCCCTTCGGAAAACCGAGCGGGCTGGCGTCCATGTCGCGATAGGCGACGGACGAGGCCTGATAGACCGCCGCATGATCCAGCACCCGCGATCCGCACGAGCCCAGCGATACGATCAGATCCGGCAGATCGCCCGCCGCCTCCAGCCGCGCCAGGGCGGCGCCCAGGCTCACGGCGGCCTCGACCGGACCGACGCCGGTCATCAGCGGCGCGATCCGGGCCTGAAGGTGCGGCCCGTATTCAGCAGGCGCGGCCATGACGTAGAGCAGCGAAACCCCGCCATGCCGCGCCAGCTTCATGCCGCGCGCTCGTAGACGGCGGCGAAGAAGCCGTCGGTGTCGGCCGACGCCGGCGACAGGCGCAGGCGCGCCCCGGACGCCAGCTCGGCGAACTTCGCCTGCGCCGCCTGGCTCAGTTGCGGCGCCGACAGGACATCGGCGACGGCGACGGGGCGGAAGTCCGGATTGGCGGCCTCGAAGGCGTCCACGCTGGCCTCGTTCTCGCGCGCCAGCATCGAACAGGTGACATAGACCAGTCGGCCGCCCGGCTTCACCAGCTTGGTCGCCTGGCTCAAAATACGCACCTGCAGGCCGTGCAGTTTTTCGACCTCTTCGGCGGTCAGACGCCAGGCGTCCTCGGGACGACGACGCCAGGTGCCAGATCCCGAACAGGGCGCATCGACGAAGACCAGATCGGCCTGCCCGTTCAGGTCTTCCAGGCCGCCGCCGTTCTGACCGATCAGGACCAGCTCCGCCTCGACGCCCGCGCGCTGCAGGCGAGGACGAATGTTCTCCAGCCGTTTGTTGACGACGTCCGAGGCGACCAGCTTGCCTTGCGCCTTCATCGCCTGGGCCAGACCCAGCGTCTTACCGCCGCCGCCGGCGCAGTAATCCACCACCGTCATGCCGGGTGCAGCGCCCGCCAGCCAGCAGACGACCTGGCTGCCTTCGTCCTGGATTTCGAACCGACCGGCCTTGAAGCCTTCCAGCGCCTGGATGTTGGGTGGCGGTTCCGACGGCACGCGCAGGCCGACGGCCGACCAGGGCGTGCGCGAAACGTCCAGACCGGCGGCCTTCAGTTCGGCCTCGACCTCATCGACCGTGGCGGCCGCATCATTGACGCGCAGGTCGATCGGCGCGCGCGGCGCCATCAGGGCATGGGCTTCCTCGGCCCAGCGATCGCCGAAGGTGGCCTTGAAATCCTCGACCACGAACTCAGGCAGGCCGGCGGCGACCCAGCCCGGCAGTTCGCCCTGCCCCGCCGTGATGCGGCTGCGCTCCTGTTTCGACAGCGGGCGCGGGCCATAGCCGTCGCCCGAATGCAGGGCTTCGATCTCTTCCAACGACAGGCCGTCGATGGCGTGCAGCGAACCGATGACCAGAGCCCGGCCGTCCTCGCGCCCACCCATGATCCACGACAGGCGTCCGCGCGCGCGCAGCACCTTATAGACCCGGTCGGCGATGGCGCGCCGGTCCTTGGACCCGGCGTAGCGGTTGGCCGTGCCCCAGGCCTTCATGACGGCCTCGGCCGGTTGGCGGCCCTGGGCGATGGAGTCCAGGACGGAGGCGGCGGCGGCGAGGCGAGCGGCTGGGGTCAATTCAGGCTTTCAAACGAAGAACAGGGACGACAGGACCATGA
Organism: Brevundimonas sp. UBA7838; assembly: GCF_002500885.1. Taxonomy (NCBI): domain Bacteria; kingdom Pseudomonadati; phylum Pseudomonadota; class Alphaproteobacteria; order Caulobacterales; family Caulobacteraceae; genus Brevundimonas; species Brevundimonas sp. UBA7838. Next base: position 38,558 of record NZ_DLTK01000126.1, on the reverse strand, counting down.
CCAGTCCCGCAAGCGAGACCACCCAGACCAGCGACCGGATATAGGGAACGCCGAAGGCGTAGAGCGGCACATAAACCACCCGCGCCCAGAAATAGAGCGCCGCGCCCCACACCGTCAGGGCGCTGGACGCGCCGATGACATGGGCGATCAGCACCGCGCCGATGAACAGCGGCAGGGTCTCGTACAGATTGGCCTGGGCGCGTTCGAGACGGCCGGTCAGCGGCTTCTTCGCCTCCGGCGTCTCGTCGCGCGGACCCGCATTCCATTTCGAGCCGAACTCGGCCGTCCGCGCCCCGGCGGGCAGGAAGATCTGAACCAAGGCGAGGATCAGCGTCAGGGCCAGATAGGTGAGTTCGGTCGTCATGGTCGCCTACCCTTGCCGATAGTTGGGCGCTTCACGCGTGATCATCACGTCGTGGACGTGGCTTTCCCGCAGGCCCGCGCCGGTGATGCGCACGAAGCGGGCGCGTTCCTGAAACTCCGGGATCGTGCCGGCGCCGACATAGCCCATGGAGGCGCGAAGCCCGCCGACCATCTGGTGCAGGACCGGGCTGATCGGGCCCTTATAGGGCGTCTGACCCTCGATGCCCTCGGGCACCAGCTTCTCGGACGAGACTTCCTTCTGGAAGTATCGATCCGCCGAGCCGCGCGCCATCGCCCCCACCGAGCCCATGCCGCGATACGACTTGTAGCTGCGGCCCTGGTACAGGAAGACCTCGCCGGGGCTTTCGTCGGTGCCGGCGAACATGGAGCCCATCATGGCCACGTTCGCGCCGGCCGCGATGGCCTTGGCCAGATCTCCCGAGTATTTGATGCCGCCGTCGGCGATGACCGAGGCGCCCGTGCCCTTGGCCGCCCGCGCGGAGTCCATCACCGCCGTCAGCTGCGGCACGCCAACGCCGGCGACGATGCGCGTGGTGCAGATGGAGCCGGGACCGATGCCCACCTTCACCGCATCCGCGCCTGCGTCGATAAGGGCGCGCGTCGCATCATAGGTGGCGACATTGCCCGCGATGATCTGCAGCCGGTTGTTCTCGCGCTTGATCCGCTCGACCACCTGGGCGACCGAGGCCGAGTGACCGTGAGCGGTGTCGATCACCACCACGTCGCAACCCGCTTCGGCCAGCGCCATCGCGCGCTCGTATCCCGCGTCGCCGACGGTGGAGGCTGCGCCGACCAGCAGGCGGCCCTGCTCGTCCTTGGCGGCGTTGGGGAAGGCCTGAGCCTTCTCGATGTCCTTCATGGTGATCAGGCCGACGGCCCGATAATCCTCGTCCACCACGATGACGCGTTCGATCTTGCGGGTCTTCAGCAGCTCGCGCGCCTCGTCGCGGCTGGCGCCTTCACGCACCGTGATCAGGTCGCCCGTGGTCATCAGCGAGGCGGCGGTGACGTTCAGGTCGCTCTCGAAGCGCATGTCGCGGTGAGTCAGCATCCCGACCAGCTTGCCCGTCGCCGGATCTACGACGGGGAAGCCGGTGATCTTCTTGCGCGCCACGATCTCGCGCACTTCGCCCAGCGTCGTCTGCGGGCCGACCGTGACCGGATTGACGACCATCCCGCTCTCATAGCGTTTGACGGCGCGGACCTCGTCGGCCTGCTCCTCGATGGTCATGTTGCGGTGCAGAACGCCCAGACCCCCCGACTGAGCCATGGCGATGGCCAGACGGCTTTCCGTCACCGTGTCCATGGCGGACGACAGCAGCGGGATGTTCAGTTTGATGTCGCGCGTCAGCTGGGTCGAGATATCGACCATCGCCGGCATGAACTCGGATGCGCCGGGTTCCAGCAAAACATCGTCGAAGGTCAGTCCTTCGCGTATCTCCATAGGGAGTCTCCGTTTTGCGGGCCGCGTATAACGGGATGCGGGGGTCGGGGGCAAGGCCGATTGCGGTTATAGGCCCGATAGATTTTATTGCTTTGCAACCCGCAGGGCCGCTCACCATTCTCTCCGCATGGTCGGCGTCATCCTCAGCACCGCGCGCAAACTGGCTCTGAAGATCGCCAGCTATGGCGTCATGCACCTGATCGTCGCCATTCTGGTCGCCTTCGTCATCACCCGCGACTGGCGCATCGCCCTGGCCGTCGGCATGGTCGAGCCGATCTTTCAGACCATCGCCTACACCGTCCACGACCGCGTCTGGCATAAGGTCGAGCGGCGTCGCATGGCCTCCAATATCGAGGAGGCGACAGAGGCCTTCACCGCCCGCCTCGACATCATGTCGCCCGAGGAACAGCGCCGCTCGCACGACGCTCATCACGGCCACAGCCACACCCTGCCCCGGTCGTTCAAACAGATCGCGCTGAAGACCGTCACCTACGGCGTCATGCATTTCGCCGTGGCGGTCGCCGTGGCCTACGCCCTGACCAACGACATCCGAACGGCGCTGACCATCGGCATGGTCGAGCCCTTGGTCCAGACGCTCTTCTTCGCCCTGCACGACCGCATCTGGTCCCGCCTGGAAGATCGCAGAGCCCGCGCGAGCACAGCCGCCGCCTGACGCGTCAGCGCTTGTTCAGCGCGACCAGAAACACCTCGGCGCTGTCTTTCCGGCTCGACGCCGGCTTGACGTATTTCACCGTCTCGAACTCCTCGCGCAGCCGCGCCAGAACCCCGCCGGCGTCCCCGCCCTGGAAGTTCTTGGAGACGAAGTTTCCGCCAGGCCGCAGCGTGCGGATGGCGAAGTCGGCGGCGATCTCGATCAGGGCGATAATCTTCAAATGGTCCGTCTGGCGATGCCCGACCGTGTTGTGCGCCATGTCCGACAGCACCAGGTCCGGCGCCCCGCCGATGGCGTCGATCAGCTGCTGGTCCACGCCCGGATGGGTGAAGTCGGCCTGAAGCAGTGTTGCGCCCGGAATCGGCGCGATCATCAGCAGGTCCACGCCCGCCACCGCACCCGCCCCCCGGTTCAACGCCACCTGAACCCAACCGCCCGGCGCCGCGCCCAGGTCGATGACCTTTGACCCGCGCTTGATCAGCCGGAACTTGTCGTCGATCTCGATCAGCTTGAAGGCCGCGCGCGAGCGCCAGCCTTCGGCCCGCGCCTTTTCGGACCATTTGTCCGAAAGCTGGCGTTTGATCCATTGCTGGCTCGACATCGACTTGGTGTCGGCCGTCTTCATCTTGGTGCCCATGCCGCGTCCGGCGGCGGTTCCGCCGGTGGGCGGTTTCACCATCCGGCGGCGCTCTTGGGGCTTTTCGTCTTCGCTCATCGTTCCCACATAGCCCCGACCGGCGTTGCGGGCTATGTCCCGCCTCAAATCAACCCCCAAGAGGACGACCGAAATGGCCGACACCCTGACCTTCACCCTGGACACCGGCGACGGCGAAGCCCGCGACGTGGTCATCAAGCTGCGCCCTGACCTGGCCCCCGGCCACGTCGAACGCATCACCGAGCTGGCCAAGGAAGGCTTCTACGACGGCGTGGTCTTCCACCGCGTGATCCCGGGCTTCATGGCCCAGGGCGGCGATCCGACCGGCACCGGCACCTCGGGCTCCAAGAAGCCGAACCTGAAGGCCGAGTTCTCGGCCGAGCCGCACGTGCGCGGCGTCTGCTCGATGGCCCGCACCTCGGACCCCAACAGCGCCAACTCGCAGTTCTTCATCGTCTTCGATGACGCCACCTTCCTAGACCGCCAGTACACCGTCTGGGGTCAGGTCGAATCGGGCATGGAACACGTCGACGCCCTGCCCAAGGGCGAGCCGCCGCGCAGCCCCGGCAAGATCGTCAAGGCGACGGTCAACTAAAGCGAAAGCGGCAGAGTTGGACTTCGTCCAACTCGGATTAGATTTCGCGCAACGAGAATGTGCGCAATCTTGACGTTTCTCGGTGATGGCTTTCAGTTGCAACGCTGAGCCATCGTCGGGGGACGACATTGCGCATTCTTCTGGTCATCGAGCCGTCCGGCGGCGGCTCGGGGCGTCACGTGGTCGATCTGGCCCGGGCCCTGATCGGAAGCGGCCATCAGGTGTTCCTGATCTGGTCGCCGCGCCGCGCAGAGCCCTGGTTCGAGGCCGCGGTCGCCGCCCTTCCCCTCCACGCCAGCGAACGGCTGCCGATGCGTCGCAGCGTCGGACCGTGGGACGTCGCCGCCCTTCACACCCTGAATCGCCTGATCGCCCGCCTCGGCGCGTTCGAGATCGTTCACGGCCACAGCGCCAAGGCCGGCGCTCTGGTCCGCCTGGCCCACGCGCCCGGCGCCGCCAAGATCTACACGCCTCACGCCCTGCCGATGATGGGCCAGGCCAGTCTGGCGAAGATCATCGCCGGCGCGGCCGAGGCGTTATTGGCCCGCTCCAGCGACGCCATCATCGCCGTCTCTGAGGAAGAGGCCGCCGTCGCCCGTCGCTGGGGGCTCGGCGGGAACCGCTTGCACGTCGTTCCCAACGGCCTGGGCTCCCCGCCCGCCAACGATCGTCTCGCCGCCCGCCAGGTCCTCGGCGTTCCCAACGACGCTCTGGTCATCGGCTTCGTCGGCCGGTTCTGCACCCAGAAAGACCCCGTCCGGTTCGCCAACGCCGTCCGCCGGGCGAACGCCATCGATCCGCGCATCACCGGCGTCATGATCGGCGATGGCGACCTGACCCCGTTGGTCAGGACCGCCGCCGGCGACGCCCTACGTCTGCTGGGCGCTCGCGACGCTGCGCCGCTGATGGCGGGCTTCGATCTTTTCGCCATGACCAGCCGTTATGAGGCCGATTCCTACGCCATGATCGAGGCGGCCGCCCTGGGCCTGCCGATCGTCTGCACCGACGTCGGCGGTATCGGGCGTCTGATCCAGGCCGGCGCGCGCATCGACCGCTTGCCCGTCGACGCCTCGCCCGATCATCTGGCCGAGGCGATGTGCGCCGCGCTGGCCAGCCGCGTCGTGCCCCTGCCGATCGCGCCGGGCCTGCTGTCCGCCTCTCGCATGGCCGAACAGACTGTCCGGATTTACCGCGACGCCTTCGCCGGCAGACGCCTGGGTGGCTGAGCCCGTCTTCATCAACGGCCGCTTCCTGACCCAGCCGATGAGCGGGGTTCAGCGCTATGCGCGTCAGATCGTCGGCGCCCTTGACCAGCGCCCCGGCTCGGCCGAGCGTTACGTCCTATTGACGCCCCCCGGCGCCGATAACCTGAACCTGCTCAACATCCCGACCCGCACGATCGGGCGCGCAGGCGGCCATCTTTGGGAACAGACCGCCCTGGCCTGGACCGCGCGCCACGGCCGTCTGCTTTCGTTAGCGGGTTCGGGTCCGGTGCTGCATCGTCGCCATGTCGTCGTCATCCACGACGCCGCCGTCTTTCGTCATCCTGAGCATTTCCGAACCGGCTACGCCGCCTTTCACCGCACCCTGAACAGGATTCTGGCGCGCCGTGCGCGGCTGGCGACCGTCTCCGCGTTTTCACGGCGAGAGTTGGCCTCGGTCCTGAACCTGTCGCCCGAAAGCATTGCTGTCGCCCCGAACAGCGCCGACCATCTTCGCAACATCACGCCCGACCCCGCCGTCATCGAGCGCCTCGATCTGACGATGCGCCCCTACTTCGTGGCCCTGGGTAATCTGACGCCAAACAAGAATCTCGCCGTCGCAATCCGCGCCCTCTCCCGTCTTGCCGACCCTGCCGTTCGGCTGGTCCTCATCGGCGACCGACCCGCCGTCTTCGACCGTTCCGCCTTTGCGGCCGACCCGCGCCTGATCTTCGCCGGCCGTCGCTCGGACGCCGAGATCGCCGCCCTGCTCGGCGGCGCGCAGGCGCTCGTCTTTCCCAGCCTCTATGAAGGCTTCGGCATCCCGCCGCTGGAGGCGATGACCCTCGGCTGTCCGGTCATCGCCTCCGACATCCCCGCCACGCGCGAGGTCTGCGCCGACGCCGCCCTCTACTTCGACCCTGCCGACGACGCAGCCCTGGCCGCCCATGTGTCGGAGTTGTTCAGCCGACCGGATGTCGCCCGTTGCGACGCCGGCCTTCGCCGCGCCGACCGTTACGCCTGGTCCCGCTCGGCCGAAATCATCGAAGACCTTCTGCTCAGCACCTGACGATAGACGGCCCTGTGGGCCTCGACGATCGACGCCTCGGTCCAGGCCGGCGCACCGATCGCCGCAAAACGCCAGCGCTCCGGCTGGTCCGCAGCCGCCTGCATCGCCGCTGTCAGCGCACCCGCATGCCCCGGCTCGATCAGGGCCGACATGCCCGCCCCCTGCGCCGCCTCCGTCAAGCCGCCGATGCGTGATGCGATCACGCCCCGTCCCTGCTGAACCGCCTCCACGACGCTGCGTCCGAACGGCTCGGCCCACACCGCCGGCGCGACCAGCACATCCACTCTGGGCCAGAACGCCTCCCCCTCCACCTGCCCCAGCCAGACGATGCGCGGGTCATCGTAAGCCCGCCTCAACGCCTGCACGTAATCCGCCTCGCCCCGCCCGGCGATATTCAGCGTCCAGTCGCCTTGCAACCTTCTGGTCGCCGCCAGCAGAACCTCGATCCCCTTCTCCGGCTCGATCCGCCCCAGAAACCCAAACCGCATCGTCGGCGCCTCGGCCAGCGATGGTCTTGGCGCGATCGCCGCCGCACCTGCCGCATTTCCGATCACCGACCCCGGCGTCCGTCGAAAATAGCCGGCCGCCCGATGCGTCTCCAGCACAGGCCCGCTCAGCCCGATGACATGGGCCACCCCTTGCGACCGCGCCCGCTTGCCCGCCGTCACCAACACGCAGGACCTACACCGCCGCTCGCAACGCCGTCCGCGTCGAAACAGCGACGCCCGCGCGCACAGCATCGACCAGTCCCTCAGCGTCTGCACCAGCGGCAGATCCCACCGCGCGGCCGCGCGATAGACCGACAGCGAAAACCCCGTCGTCAAATGCAGATGGATCAGATCCGGCCGCACCCGCGCGACCGCCCGATCCACCGCCCGATCCATCAGAGGATTGGCCGCCTCCAGCCCATGCCAGACCGCCCGCCGAACCGCCGACCGCCGCGCGCCGTCATAGGGCCAAAACAGGTTTCGCAAAGGCAGGCGCTGCACGGGCACGCCGTCGATCCGTTGGTTCACCGTCTCGCGCCCGGGCGTCAGCGTCAGCACGGACGCCTCCACGCCCGCCCGCCTCAGCCCTTGGGCCAACTGCGCCACGCTGCGTTCCGCCCCGCCGACCTGCGCCGGCGGATACAGGGTGTTGACGATCAGCACCCTCACGGCGCTAGCGACCTTCGCCACGCCAGGGCGCCCACCAGACAGCACAGAAAGACCATCCCCGCCCCCTGCGTCAGGTCCTCGCCGAACATCGCCGCCAGCACATAGACCGACAGCGGCGTCAGCGCGTCCAGCCGCGCCGCCGACGCCAGATGCAGCCCCAGCAGCACCAGCGCGCTCACCACGCCCGCCGTCCGCGCCGTGAACAGATAGCCGTTGTGGCTGACCGACAGCGCCCGAAACGCCCCCATCTCGTCCGCCGACGACCACCCCGTCCCCATCGGCCGCTCCACGACCAGATCGACCGTCCGCCGCCAGGTCGACATCCGTCCGGCCAGATTGTCCTGCAGCGCCGCTCTGTCGAACCGTCCCGCAAAACGGCCGCCGTCGAGATCGAACCGCCCCGCTTGCAAAGCCACCGCGCCCGCCGCCAGCACGCAGACCGCAAGCACCACTCCCAACGGCCGAACCTGCTCGCGCCACCGCCAACCGACGACCATCCTCGCCAGCCCCGCCAGCACCGCCGCCATCATGCCGCCCCGCGACAGGGTGCTGACGAACCCCAGCGCCGCCACGCCGACGCCGCCCCACGTCGTCCCGCGCCGCACCCAGCGCCGTTCCGCCAGCATCATGCCAGCCGGGACCGCCAATCCGATCATCGCCATCGCCGCATTCGGATGCTCGGCCAGGGTTGTCAGCCGCACCTGCGCGGCCGTGGTGGTCACCATCGCACGCGGCGACGCCAGCCCCACGGCCTGCAAAGGCTTTAGGCCCACCAGCATCGCTAACCCATAGGTCGCCAGGTGACACCCCGCGCCCGCCAGCACGGCCCAGAGGAACAACCGCCGCCGTCGCTCGTCCCTCAGGATCAGGCTCGCCGCCGCCGGCGCCGCCAGCGCCGAGGCGATCCACCGAAACCAGAAGGCCGCATCCCCGACGTTCAGCCGATCGCCGCCCTGCGCGACCTGCACCAGCAGCGTCATCGCCAAGAACGTCGCCGCGACCACGCCCGCCGCCCTCAGAACCGGCGCCAAGTCTCGCCACGTCACACCCACAAGCGGCACAGCAACGGCCAGCGCCAGATCGCCCAGTCGCGGCCCGCTGACCTGCCCCGGCGTCAGAAACAGCGGCAAGGTCACGCCCAGGCCCAGCAGACCCAACGCCACCCGCTCATAGGTCGCGCGCACCTGCGACCACCGCAGCGTTCCACGCCGCGATGCGCTCAGGACGGCCTGCAATGCTCGACCTCGGGATCGAACCGCGCCCCGTCCACCACGCCTGCGATCAACACACCGGCCTTTCGCCAGCGTCCGCCAAGCGCCAGCCGACCCGCCAGCCTCAGCCGCGACGCGGCATAGCGCAGCGCAGAGCGCCGTCCCTCGTGCCGCCGCTTGGCCAGGATGACGTTGCGCGTCAGATAGCGATGCAGCCGCTCGCGCCGCGCATCCGGCTCGGTCTCGATGGTCAGCCGTCCCGGCGCCGCGCGCACATGCTCGACCCGGCTGGCCGCGACCAGATAGCCCGGCCCCTCGCGCGACAGCCGCAGCGTATATTCCGTATCGTCGCCCCAGATGAACATGGGCGCCAGCGGCAGGCCGTGCCGCATCACCGCCGCCCGGCTGACCAGGACCGACACGAACGTCGCCTGCCGCACCGGCGCCATCCCCTGCTCCAGCCGCTCGCCCCAGGCCGGATAGCCCAGCACATTCTCGCGTCGGTCGATCTCGGGCGTATTGGTCAGATGCCCCTCAGGCGACCTGACGCTGGAACACAGGAAGGCCGGAACAACGCCCTCATCCGCCAGCCCCGCTTCCGCCGCCAGCAAGGCCTCCAGCGCATCCGGCGCCGCCAGCACGTCGTCATCCATCAGCCAGAGACGGTCGGCCCCCGCCTCGATCGCCGCACGGATGCCGGCGTTGAATCCGCCCGCCCCGCCCGTGTTCACCGGCATCCGAACCACCATCGCCTGACCCGCCCAGGCGTCAGCCAGCATCTCGGCGGTGCCGTCATCGCTGGCGTTGTCGATCACCACCACCCCGTCACAATGTCGCGTCTGGGCGATCAGATGCGCCAGACATTGCTCCAGCAGGGCGCGCCGGTTCCACGTCACCACCACCGCCCAAACTGACGTGCTCATGCCGCCATCCGGGCGATGGCCGGCGCCAGCGACTTCTCGACCAGGCTCAGCGCCCGCCCGACCGCCTGGTCCATGTTGTAGTACTGAAAATCGGCCAGCCGCCCGGCGAACCAGACCTTGCCCGCCAGCGTCGCCGCCATCGCGCGATACTCCCCCGCCAATGCTCGCGACGCCTCCGTCAGTATTGGATAATAGGGGTCGTTCACGCCCGCCTCATAAGCCATCGGATATTCGGTCACCGTCGCCGTCGTCGGCCCGCGCTCGCCGGTCAGGTGGCGGAAATCGGTGATACGCGTGAAGTCGAAGTCGTTGGGATAGTTGACTGTCCCGATCGGCAGGCCATCCTCGACATCCACGACCTGATGGTCGAACCGCACGCTGCGATAGGGCAAGGCCCCGACCGACCGGCCGAAATAGTCGTCCAGCGCGCCGCAATAGACCATCCGGTCCCACGACCCCGCCCCCACCTGATCTATCGGCGTGTTCAGCGACACCGTGATGTTCGGATGATCCAGCATCCGCTCAAACAGCGGCCCATAGCCGTCGCGCGGCATGGCCTGGTAGCGGTCGACGAAATAGCGGTCGTCACGGCTGACCGCGATCGGCACCCGCGCGGTGACCGAGGCGTCCAGCGCCTCGACCGGCAGACCCCACTGTTTGGCGGTGTATCCGGCGAACACCTTGTCGAAGACATAGTCCCCCAGTCGCCTCAGATCCGGATCGTCCCCCGCCTGTCGCAGGTCATGGATGCTGGGCCGCGCCCCGAAACCGAAGCGCTGGACCAAGGCGTGCGTCATCCGCTCGGCCGTCGCTGTGGGAAACAGCGTCTCGATCGAATCCAGATTGAACGGCAGCGGCACGTGTTGCCCGTCCACCTGCCCCTGGACCCGATGGGCATAGGGTCGCCATGCCGTGAACTGGCTCAGATAGTCGAAGATGCGCGCGCTGTTGGTGTGGAACACGTGCGGGCCATAGGGATGGATCAGCCGCCCGCCCGCATCGCGCCGGTCGTGCGCATTGCCGCCGACATGGTCGCGCTGATCGATCACCAGCACGCTCTGATCCAGCCCGCGCGCCAGCCGTTCGGCGACCACCGCCCCGGTGAAACCGGCGCCGACGATCAGCCAGTCATATCGCCGGGACATCACGCCCCCTGCCGGTCTGGAACAGCGCGCCCCAGTGCGCCCTCAGGCCGATCAGACACGCCACGACCACCGCCGCCTCGCCGATGATCCGCGCGCCCGCCATGCCGGCCGCGCCAAGGCCGGGCGCCAGCACCACCGCCGGCCCCAGGGTTGCGACACACCCCAGCGCCACAATCAGCGCGAACCGTCCATCCATCCGCAGCGGGTTCATCAGATGCAGCCCTAGCACCTGGCTGACGGCCACCAGCGGCAGCACCCAGGCCAGAAGTCGCAACACGTCGACGGCGCACGCCAACCCCGGCCCGAACAATAGTCTGATCAGCAGCGGCGCCGCCAGCGTCAGTCCCGCCGCCAGCAGCACGAACGACCCCGTCGATGCGGCCAGCGTCCACCGCGCCGTGCGAAACGCCGCCGCATGATCCTGTCCCAGCAGTCCGGCGATCCGGGGCGCAATCAGACCGGCCAGCGGCCGCATCAGCGATCCGGACGCCGCGACCACCCGGTCCGCCGCCCCGTAAAGCGCTGCCTGCGCCGGCCCGGCCAGCGCCGCGACAGCCAGAACGCCCGCCCCCGTATAGGCGACGATCACCGCCCGACTGGCGAACAGCGGCCCGCCCTGGATCAGGAGCTTCACAAAGCCCCGCTCCGGCGCCTGAACCCTCTGCCGTCGCAACAACAGGATGCCGGTCGCGACCAAGCCGGCCCAGACGCCGCCCGCCTGGACGGCCATCACGCCGCCGACGCTCAGGCCGGGCATCGCCAGAACGACCCCCGTCGCGGCCAGGGCGAAGCCAACCTCCAGCATCGCTGCCAAACCGGGATCGCGAATGCCCTGAAAGAACCACAGCAGGCTGGCCCCCTGCCCGATCCCCAGAACGACCGCCATCGCCACGACGACGCTCGCCCCTTCCAGAACCGGATTCAAGGCCGCCAGACCTGCGCCGACCGCAGCGGCGGGCAGGATCAGCACGCCGCGCATCGCCAGGGCCTGACCGACCAGGACGCCGCGCCCTTCGACGGATCCGGCGATGTCGCGCGGCCCCGAGAGCGACTGCCCGTAATCCACGACCACCGACACCACCAAGGCCAGGGCGATGGCCGAGGCGAACATCCCGAACCCTTCCAGCCCCAGTCGTCGCGTCAGAACCGGATAGAGCAGCAGCGGCGCGACATAGCGGGCGACATGCGCGCCATAGACCCAGCCCGCATCGGCCGCGCCGCGCGCCGACAGCAATCGGTGCCTGCCATCCCCCAACTGTCGCCCCCGCGATCAACCCTGGCGCGAGCTTTAGACACGCGCGGCTGCAATCGCAAGCGCGGGGCAGTCGGGCGGCCTAGCCGAAACGGCCCTCGGCCCAGCGCGCGGCGAAATAGCCGCCGGTCGCCGACAGCATCGTCAGGGTCGTGCCCCAGATCAGGTCGATGATCGTCAGCTTGGTCTGCCAGACCGCCAGGGTCGCCTGATTGGTCAGGTCGTAGGTGGCGTAGGCGACGAAGCCCAGCACCGCCCCGTTGATCGCCGCCCGCGTCCAGTTCCCCTCCTTAAGGGCCGGCGCGATCGCCAGGAACACGGTCCCGGCAATGGAGATCAGATAGAAGGCCACCGCCGCCTTCATGTCCGGCTTGTCGGCCATGATCGGCCCGATGACGGGCTTGTACAACCGGTTGGTCATGGTGGTCAGCCAGACGAAATCGATGGCTGCAAAGGTCAGGCCGGCCCCGAGATAGGCCGCGACATATTTGATCATCCTCGTCTCCCTTAAGCCGGCTTCAGTCGATAGTGGCTGACCGCCCAGGTGCGGCCCTCGTCGTTTCCGAACAGACCGGCCGTCGCCAGATAGAAGCGTCGCCAGCGACGGGTCCAAAGTTTGGCGTCGTCTCCATAGGTCTCACGCATCAACACCGCGATACGCGCGGCGTTCCGGTCCATGTTCGCCAGCCAATCATTGGCGGTCTTCGCATAGTGACCGCCGTTCCAGGTCCATTCCTGCTCGACCGCGAACAGGTCCGGAAACTGTCGGATCAGGCCGTGGCTCGGCATGACGCCGCCGGTGAAGAAATGCTGGGCGATGAAGTCGCCGCTGTCGGTGTGATCGAACCGATAGGGCGCGTCGCGGTGCGTGAAGACGTGGATGAACATCCGTCCGTCGTCCTTCAACCAGCCCCGCGCCTTGGTCAGCAGGGCGCGCCAGTTGGCCATATGCTCGAACATCTCAACCGAGACGATGCGGTCGAACCGTTGCTCGGTCTGGAACTCGTTCATGTCGCGCGTGATCACCGTCAGGTTCGTCAGGCCGCGCGCCGCCGCCTGGGCTTCGATATGGCCGCGTTGGCCGTGGCTGTTCGACACCGCCGTGATCTTTGCATTCGGATAGGTCTCGGCCATCCACAGCGACAAAGAGCCCCAGCCGCAGCCCATTTCCAGGATCGTCTGACCGTCCTTCAGATCGGCATGGGCGCAGGTCTCGGCCAGCGCCGCCTCTTCCGCCTGATCGAGAGTCTCGCGGCCCGTGGGATAGAGGCAGCAGGAGTATTTCAGCCGCTTGCCCAGGCACAGCTGGAAAAACTCGGGCGGCAGTTCGTAATGCTGCTGGTTCGCCGCATCCGTATGTTCGGCGATGGCGCGCTGGGCCATTTCGCGCGCAAAGGCCGCCTCGTCATGCGGCCCGTCGCGATCCAGACGCTTTCTGGCCTCTGTCACCAGGCTGTCGATCGCCGGGCGCGTCACGAAGTCCGGGAACGGCGCGTCCTGAAGCTGGCGAATGGCGACATTGGTCAGGTTCATCGGCGTCCTCGATCGTCGGATCTTGCTGCAGGCTTGACGGTAATACGACACCTCGGCCCCGATGGATGCCTGATGGATATCTGACCCCCTTGAACACAACCGAAGCGATGCCGACATCCGCCTTCCGCGACGACCGATTCCGTAGAAAGTGCACCAATTGCACTCTCTTTTTCGAACCCGGCTCGCCGTCGGTTCAGACGAATTAGACGAATTAGACTCTGTTTTTCGCCTTCACCGTCTGAAATCGCCGCGTCGGATCGACGCCGCGTCTTGCCCGCTGCCCGCCCCCGCGTTAGGCGTGGTCAAAAGCCGATATTCATCAGGCAGTGAAAAAAGGGAGAGCGATGGGAAAGATCTACGCTGACGTCACGTCCGCGCTGGAGGGCCTGACCTTCGACGGCATGACGGTCATGTCCGGTGGTTTCGGCCTGTGCGGCATCCCCGAGAACCTGATCGCCGCCCTGCGCGACAGCGGGGTCAAGGGCCTGACGGTCATCTCCAACAACGCCGGCGTCGACGGCTTCGGCCTTGGCCAACTGCTGGGCACCCGCCAGATCGCCAAGATGATCAGTTCTTACGTCGGTGAGAACAAGGAGTTCGAGCGCCAGTATCTGGCCGGCGAGCTGGAGTTGGAGTTCAACCCGCAAGGCACCCTGGCCGAGCGCATCCGCGCCGGCGGCGCGGGCATCCCCGCCTTCTTCACCGCCACCGGCGTCGGCACTCTGGTCGCCGAGGGCAAGGAAGTCCGCAACTTCAACGGCCGCGACTACGTCATGGAGTCCGGCCTGGTCGCCGACCTGTCCATCGTCAAGGCCTGGAAGGCCGACGAGCGCGGCAATCTGGTGTTCCGCAAGACCGCCCGCAACTTCAACCCGATGATGGCCACGGCCGGCAAGGTCACGGTCGTCGAGGTCGAAGAGATAGTCCCGGTCGGCGCGCTGGATCCCGACCACATCCACACGCCGAGCGTCTATGTCGACCGCCTGGTCCAGACCGTGTCCGAAAAGCGCATCGAACAGCGCACCGTCCGTCAACGTGCCGCCGGCGCCGCCGCCGGATCGGAGGTCTGATCATGCCCCGCACCCGCGAACAACTCGCCGAACGTGCCGCCCAGGAACTGCAGGACGGCTTCTATGTGAACCTGGGCATCGGCATCCCGACCCTGGTCGCCAACTACATCCCCGCCGGCATGACCGTGACCCTTCAATCCGAAAACGGCATGCTGGGCATGGGGCCCTTCCCCTATGAGGGCGACGAGGACCCCGACCTGATCAACGCCGGCAAGCAGACGATTACCGAGATCCCGGAGTCGTCCTACTTCTCCAGCGCCGACAGCTTCGCCATGATCCGCGGCGGCCATATCAACCTGTCGATCTTGGGTGCGATGGAAGTGGCCCAGAACGGCGACATCGCCAACTGGATGATCCCCGGCAAGCTGGTGAAGGGCATGGGCGGCGCCATGGACTTGGTTGCGGGCGTCAAACGCGTGGTCGTCGTCATGGAACACGCCAACAAGCACGGCCAGTCCAAGGTCTTGAAGGAATGTAGTCTGCCCCTGACCGGCACCGGCGTCGTCAGCCGCATCATCACCGACCTGGCCACCTTCGACGTCAAGCCGGACGGCGCGGGCCTCGAGCTGATCGAACTGGCCGACGGCGTCACCCTCGACGAAGTCGCCGCCAAAACCGAGGCGGCCTACACCGTCGCACCGGGCTTGCAGGCCGCCTGATAGACCTGCGCCGCTCTGGTCTACCGGGGCGGCGCAGCCTCAAGCCGACGATAGGCCGCGCCAACAAAGGCCATCGTCAGAGGAGCCTGCAAGCCTGTCAGCACCACGGCGAAGACGATCCAGCCCGCATTCCCCGACAGCGCGCCTGCGCCCCACATCAACACCAGCGCGATCTTGGGCGGCGCCGTCACGACAAGCCCGACCAGCAGGGGCCAGAAGCCGCCTCGCGCGACGCTCATGCTTTGCAGCGACACCATCTGCCCGCGCCCGATTGTCGCCGGTGCGAACAGGGACAGGCGCACAGCGAAGGCGATGACGGCGAACAGGGCGAAGGCCGTGACGACCGCCAGCAGGATCAGCTTCCATGCAGGTCCCACCGCGCTCCACTGGCGCATCTCGATGGCCTGGGCGTTCAACTCGGCCATGCCGAACACGGCCAACAGGACCAGGGCCACGACCGACAGGATCATGGCGAGAAAGATCGCGCACAGCAGGCCCGCGCCCAGCAGCCGCACCTCCGGCCGTCCGAACTGCAACCCGACCGGCCCCAAGCCCAGCCGTCGCGCGGCGACCAGATCGTCGGTGATGGCGATCCGCGCCAGCGCGCCCGCCAGCACCAGGGTCGAGGCGAGAGCGCACGCCGCCCAGATCAGGCCCGCTAGGCCCGCCGCCAGCGGCTTGAGGCTGCAGACCACGGCCGCCAGCACGATCGCGCCGCAAGCCCCGCGCGACAGGCGAGGCAGGGCGCGGGCCGCCGCCGACAGCGTCTCGCCCAGCCGTAAAATCCGATGCTCGCTCAATCTACGCCCCCGATGACCGGCGGCGGATATAGCAGGGGGCCATGACACCACGCCACCCGCCCGCTAGAAGGCCGCGATGAGCGCTTCCCCCTCTCCTTCCCCCATCCACGTCATCGGCGGCGGCCTGGCCGGCTCCGAGGCCGCCTGGCAGATCGCCCAAGCCGGCGTGCCCGTCATCCTGCACGAGATGCGCGGCGTGCCCGGCGTCAAGACTGACGCCCACCACACCGATGGCTTAGCCGAGCTGGTCTGCTCCAACTCCTTCCGCTCGGACGACTGGCAGTTCAATGCGGTCGGCCTGCTGCACGCCGAGATGCGGGCGCTGGATTCGGTCATCATGGCCTGCGGCGACATCAACCAGGTGCCGGCCGGCGGCGCCCTGGCCGTGGACCGCGATGCCTTTTCCCAGGCGGTGACCGCCAGACTGACCGCCCACCCCCTGGTCACGATCGTGCGCGAAGAGATCGCCGGCCTGCCGCCGCAGGAATGGGACAATGTCATCGTCGCCACCGGCCCCCTGACCTCCCCCGCCCTGGCCGACGCCATCCTGAAGGCGACGGGCGAGGAGTCCTTGAGCTTCTTCGACGCCATCGCCCCCATCGTTCACGCCGACTCGATCGACTTCGACGTCGCCTGGCGTCAGTCGCGCTATGACAAGGAAGGTCCGGGCGGCGACGCCGCCGCCTATGTCAACTGCCCGATGGACAAGGCTCAGTACGAGGCCTTCATCGACGCCCTGCTGAGCGGTCCCAAGGCCGAGTTCAAGGACTGGGAAAACGTCCCCTATTTCGACGGTTGCCTGCCCATCGAGGTCATGGCCGAGCGTGGTCGCGAGACCCTGCGGCACGGCCCGATGAAGCCGGTCGGCCTGACCAATCCGCGCGACCCGCTGGTCAAGGCCTACGCCATCGTCCAGCTTCGCCAGGACAATGCGCTGGGCACTTTGTTCAACATGGTCGGCTTCCAGACCAAGCTGAAGCACGGGGCGCAGGCCGAGGTCTTCCGCATGATCCCGGGGCTTCAGACCGCCCAGTTCGCGCGCCTGGGCGGTCTGCACCGGAACACCTATCTGAACAGTCCCCAGCTGCTGGATAAGCAACTGCGGCTGAAGGCCATGCCGCGCCTGCGCTTCGCCGGACAGGTGACGGGGGTGGAAGGCTATGTCGAGAGCGCCGCCATGGGCCTGCTGACCGGCCGCCTCGCCGCCGCGCAAGCGCTGGGTCGCGACCTGGCCTCGCCGCCGCCCGAGACCGCCATGGGCGCCCTGGTCGAGCACATCACCGGGGGGCATCTGGCAGGATCGAAATTCCAGCCGATGAACATCAACTACGGCCTACTGCCGCCGCTCGAGGCACCCAAGGTCGATGAGGCGGGCGTCAAGATCCCGCTGAAGGAACGCGGCCGGGCCAAAAAGCGCCTGATGAGCATCCGGGCGATGGAAAGCCTACAGGTCTGGCGCGACGCGGGCTGATTTCTGAGGGCCGGGTCGCTCAGCTCAGCTTGGGCAACTCATGCCGGAACCCCAGCGTCATCACGCCCAGCAGGATGACACCCACGCCCATCAGCACCCAGGCCTGGGTCAGGTCGGCCATGTTGTCGCGCAGCAGGCCAGCGCCCAGCGGCGAGAGGCTGGCGATGATGTAGCCGCCGCCCTGGACGAAGGCGAGCAGATCCCCGGAGCGCGCGGGATCGTCGATCTGGTCCATGGCCAGTATCAGGCTGAGCGGGAAGATTGCGCCGATGCCGAGGCCAAGGACGATCACGATCGGCACGGCCATGCCGAGGGGCGCGACCACGAGACCGGCCAGACCCGCCAGGGCCAGAATCAAGGCCGTCAGGATCGGTCCGCGCCGATCCGGGAAGCGCCCGATGGTCAGCGACACCAGCAGGCCGGCCGTCACCTCCGCAGCCGTCATGCCGCTGAGCAGATAGCCGGCCGTGGCCCTCGGCTCGCCTAGGTCGATGTAGAAGGGCGGCAGCCAGGCCAGCATCAATGTATAGGCCGAGGTCCCCAGGCCCATGATCAGGATCAGCCGCCACGCCCGCCCCTGGCGCCAGAAAGGCAGCTCCGGGTCCGTCGCCTCGACCACTGCGGCGCGGTTCGGCTCTTCAGCTGCGGGGTCGCGCGACGCCGCCAGCCAGATCAGAGCGGCGACGAAGGCCGGCGCGCTCCACAGGGCCAGCGTCCCGGCCCAGCCGATCGTCTCGGCCAGACCGGCCGCCGTGGCCGCCGCGACGGCGGCGCCGCCCATGATGCCGGTGGTGTATAGCGCCATGACCGTGCCGAACTGCAACGGAAAGGCCCGTTTGATGACGACCGGCGCCAAGGCCTGGATCAAGGCGACGCCGATCCCGACGACCACGGCGCTGGCGATCAGGCCGGTCGCGCCGGTCAACACTGCGCGCACCAAGCACGCCCCGCCGATCAGAAGTGCGCCCAGCAAGATCCCGCGCCGCTCGCCCAGTCGCCGACGCAACGGCCGGATCGACAGGGCACCCAGACCGATCATCAGCACGGGCAAGGTGGTCAGCAGGCTGGCGGCGGTCGAACCCATGCCCGTCGCGGCCTCGATCAGATCCAGCAGCGGCCCCACCGCCGCCATCGCCGGCCGCAGATTCAGCGCCAGGGCGACGATGGCCGCCAGCATCAGCAGAGAGGCGCCGCGCGCGAGCGTGGCGTCAGATCGTGCGGTCATGATGAGGACTCCGACTGAAAATCACGCTAGTCTCTCGACCTCAAGTATCTCGATGTCAAGATAACCATGCCCGATAGAGCTTCTCGCGCCGCCGCCCAATGGGCTGTGCAACGCCCCGACCTGGACATGCTGCCGATGGAGGTGCTGGGACGCCTGAACGAGGCGTCGCAACTGGTGATCCGCGAGCGCCAGACGCCGCTGTTCGCGCGCTATGGTTTGCAACACGGCGAGTTCGACGTGCTGGCGACGCTGCGTCGATCCGGCGAACGCGAGGGCCTGACGCCGACCGCTCTGTTCGAGGCGGCGATGATGTCGTCCGGCGGCATGACCGCGCGGATCGACCGGCTGGAAAAGGCGGGCTGGGTTGAGCGGCGTCCACATCCGAGCGACCGACGGGCGACCCTGGTACGTCTGACGGACAGGGGTTTCGACCTGATCGAGACGATCATGCCCAGCCACCAGGAGACGGCCAAAGAGGCCTTGAGCGGCCTGTCGCGAGACGATCAGAAAAGGTTAAACGCCCTGCTGACCCGCTTGATCGCCGGCCTGAACGGCTAGGTCAGATCCGGCCGCGCAGCACGGCCCACAGCAGGCGCAGCCGCTTCAGCGGCTCCGGCCGGTCCGGATCGGTCAGGGCGGCGTGGGCCACGGCCGGGAAGCCGGCAGGCGGCAGGCGTTTCAGCGCCGCATTGGCGGCGGATTTCAGGGACACCGCCTCCTGGCGCCGGCCAGTCTGCGTCAGCCCCCAGACGCGGGCTGCATCGGCCACGGCGGCGTCATGCCCCTGCCCTGCCAGCACACGCGTCGCGACCTGCATCGGGCCGACGTAGAAGGCGTCGAGGTCGTGCGGCTGTTCGCGCACGCGGCCAATGTGGGCGTCGATCAAGGCGTCGAACGGCGCGCTGTCCAGGCCATAACGCGCAACAAGATCGGTCAGCGCCTCCAGCACCGGATGGCCCTTGCGCGGCACGCCGGCGAAGACACCGTCCATCTGTTCCGCCCACCAGGTGTAGCGCATCTCGGCCAGGAGTGGCTGGGTCACGCGCGTGGGGATGGTCATCAGCTCGGCTTCGAAGGCGTACAGCGTGATCAGGTCAGCGCGGACGCGGTCATCCGCGACCAGGCGGCTGGACAGCCAGCGGTCGAGGTCGGCAGTGCGGACCTGTTGGTCGAGCGTATCCGCAGTCTCGGTCAAGCGGCGCGCGACACCGCGAAATCGGCCAGGTCTTCCAGCGCGGCGCGCCAGTCGCTGGACGGCAGGACCGACAGGGCGGCCTTGGCCTGATCGGCATAGTCGCCGGCCAGGTCCAGGGTCGCGCCGATGGCGCCCGAGCCGATGATGAGTTCGCGCGCGCGGGTGAAGTCTTCGGGCGTCCGCTCGCCCTTGGTCACGGTGCGTTCCCAGAAGGCTTCCTCGCGGCCGCGCGTGCGGGCGACCGCCAGAAGCAGCGGCAGGGTCGCCTTGCCCTCGTTGAAATCGTCGCCGGCGTTCTTGCCCAGCGCCTCCGCCGTCGCGCCGTAGTCCAGCGCGTCGTCGGCCAGCTGGAAGGCGATGCCCAACGCCATGCCGTAGTCGCGCAGGGCTTTGATCGCGGCCGGATCGGCGCCGGCGCCCACCGCGCCCGCCTCGGCGGCGGCGGCGAACAGTTCGGCGGTCTTGGCCGAGATGATCTGCAGATAGGTGGCCTGGTCCAGATTCAGATCGTGGGCGCGCGTCAGCTGCAGCACCTCGCCCTCGGAGATCACGCGCGAAGCTTCCGCCAGAATGCCCAGGGCGCGCATCGAATCCGTCTCGACCATCAGTTCGAAGGCGCGGGCGAACAGGAAGTCGCCGACCAGGACGCTGGTGGGCGCGCCCCAGATCAGGTGGGCCGCGACCTTGCCGCGACGCAGTTCGGACGCATCGACGATGTCGTCATGCAGGAGCGTGGCGGTGTGGATGAACTCGACCGCGGCGGCCAGCTTGCGCGGTGCCACGATGTCGTCCGTCGCGCCCACGGCGCGCGCCGCGGCGACGGTCATCAGGGGGCGCAGACGCTTTCCACCCGCCGAAACTAGATGTTCGGCCAGTTTCGGGATGATCGGCACGTCCGACTGCATCCGATCCAGGATCAGGGCGTCCACGGCCGCCATATCGACCTCAGCCAGCCGGACAAGGGCGTTGACGTCCCCCTTCGGGCGGTGAGCGGCGGCGATGGCGACGTCCAAACGAATACTCTTTCACTGGCGCGGCGGGCCGCGGGAATGGCTTTTTGCGGCCGGGCCGGCTTGCCCCCGCGAGTTGCGGCGCACAATGATGTTCGACCCCTTGAGGGTCAAGGAGATTGAGGCTTGGAGCCGGTCGAAACCCTGCCGACGACGATCGTTGAGAACGCCCTGTTGAACGGCCGGGTGCGCTTGCGTCAACCCGCGCGCGGCTATCGCGCCGGGATGGATGCGGCTTTGCTGGCGGCGGCGGTCCCGGCCGAGGCGGGCCAGAGCGTGATCGAGGCAGGCTGCGGGGCGGGCGCGGTCCTGATGCAGATCGCGGCGCGACGGCCCGGCGTGACCCTGACGGGCGTGGAGCGCGATCCGGTGATGGCGGCGCTGGCGACCGAGAATGCGACGCTGAACGGCGCAGCTGGATCAGCTACGATTCGTCAGGGCGACGTGGCGGCCGGGTTTCGGGCCCTCGGCGTGGAGCCAGCCGACTGGGCCATATCCAATCCCCCCTTCTTCGATGACGCCACGGCGTTGCGCGCCCCGGCCGAGGGCAAGCGGGGCGCCTGGATGGCCGACGACGGGCTGAAGGCGTGGACCAATTTCCTGTTGAAGGCGGTGAAGGAAGGCGGACGCATCGTGGTCGTTCACCGCGCCGACCGACTGGCCGATCTGCTGGCTTTACTGGGCGAAAAGGCGGGGTCGTTCGCCGTGCGGCCCATCCATCCCTTTGCGGACGAGCCGGCCAAGCGGGTGCTGGTGCACGCCATCAAGACCGGGCGCGCGCCGCTGCGGCTGCTGCCGCCGCTGATCCTGCACGACCGCGAGGGCGGCAAGCACACCTCCCAGGCCGAGGCCATCCTGCGCGGCGAGGCGTCGCTGCGATGGTGATCGGGTGGTCAATCGCGACCGGAACGCCTAAATGCCGCCTCCTGACGAAATCGAGCCCGCCCCGTGTCACCCGACGACCTTCCGCATGATCTTCAAGACGGCCTGATCGCCGTCGGCGAGGCCGCGCGCGACCTGCGCGAGCCGTGGTGGATCTTCGGCGGGGCGGCGATGGCGCTTTATGGCCTGACCGACATCCATGTGCCCGACATCGACGTGCTGTGCGCGCCGCGCGATGCGCGCAGCCTGCTGGGCGTGCTGGGCGGCGTGGTGATACCCGATCCAGGCGAAGGCCTGTTCCGCTCCGCCGTCTTCGGGCGCGCGCCGGATCAGCCGATCCTGGTCGAGGTCATGGCCGATCTGGAGACCCGCGACGGCGGCGACTGGACCCCGGTCGCCTTCCGCTCGCGCCGCCGCGTCTTCGTCGAGGACACGCCCCTGTTCGTTCCGGATATCCGGGACCACATCGCCCTATACCGCCTGTTCGGCCGCCCCAAGGATCTGGCGCGCGTCGAACAGCTTGAACGACTGATCGCCTGAATGCCTTTCCCCTTCCAGATTTCCGCCACCGAGGGCCGCGCCCGCACCGGGGTGCTGAAGACCGCGCGCGGTGACATCCGCACCCCCGCCTTCATGCCGGTCGGCACCGCCGCCACGGTCAAGGCGATGACGGTGGATCAGGTCAAGGCGACTGGCGCCGACATCCTGCTGGGCAACACCTATCACCTGATGCTGCGCCCCGGCCCTGAGCGGATGGAGCGTCTGGGCGGGCTTCACACGTTCATGGGCTGGGACAAGCCCATTCTGACCGACAGCGGCGGGTTCCAGGTCATGTCCCTGGCCGGCATCTCCAAGGTCAAGGAGGAGGCCGTAACCTTCTCCAGCCACATCGATGGCTCCAAACATGTTCTGACGCCTGAGCGGTCGATCGAAATCCAGGCCGACCGAATCGGCGCCGACATCTCGATGCAGCTGGACCAGTGCGTCGCTTATCCGGCCGAGAAGGATGCAGCCAGAAAGGCGATGGAGCTGTCGATCCGCTGGGGCGCGCGGTCCAAGGCCCGTTTCGGCGAGCGTGAAAACCAGGCCCTGTTCGGCATCCAGCAGGGATCGACCTTCGAGGACTTGCGCCGCCAGTCATCGGAGCAACTGCAAGAAATCGGTTTCGACGGCTACGCCATCGGCGGTCTGGCGGTCGGCGAGGGCCACCACGCCATGTGCGAGGTGCTGGACTATACGCCCGAAATGCTGCCGGCCGACCGTCCGCGCTATCTGATGGGCGTGGGCAAGCCGGTCGACCTGGTCGAGGCGGTATATCGCGGCGTGGACATGTTCGACTGCGTCCTGCCGACGCGCGCCGGCCGTCACGGTCAGGCCTGGACCTGGGATGGCCCGCTGAACCTGAAGAACGCCCGCTTCGCCGAGGATCAGGACCAGCTGGACCCGACCATTGATGGCCCATCATCGTCGTATTCGAAGGCCTACCTGCACCACCTGATCCGCGCCGACGAAATCCTCGGGAAGGTGCTGCTGAGCTGGCACAACATCGCCTTTTATCAGGCGTTGACGGCGGCCATGCGTGCGGCGATTTCCGAGGGTCGGTTCGAACAGTTCAGGCGCGACTTCCACGCCCGCCACACGTCGAACGGCTGACGCCTAGGGATGCGGTCTGAACCAGCTGGGCGCCGCCGGCGGCGCGCAGTTCCGCTGCATGCCCATCCCCTTCAGGAAGGCGCGGCGCATCCGGCCGGACTGGATGGCCGATTGAACGTGCTTTGAGTGCTGTTCGGCGCCGCTCAGTCGACGAATCCAGTTTCGGCCGGGAATAAAGTCGGTCGTCGTGTCGCGTATGGCGTTCAACGCCGCCTTGGCCGCCGCGTCCGCCGCCCGCTCGCTGAGATAGGAGCCGTCCTGACGCGGCGGTTCGTCCGTATCGGGTCCCAATGCTTCGTCTAACCGTGCGACTTCTGCGCCGATGGTCGTGCACTGATTCAGATTGCGCAGGTCGTAGGGATTGGCTTCGGCCTGAAGCAGCACCGTCGGGATCATCTGACGACGCAGGTTGAAGTCTTCCAGCGGAGCCGTCGCCGCCGCCGCGAAGCCTGCCCCGACCTGTTCGGCGCCGCCCATCGCCGACCGACCGGCATTGCAACCGGAAAGCGCAACAAGACTGACTGCGAGAAGAAGGCGTTTCATGGCATGGCTTAGACCACGCCTGGGCTGGCGATTAAAGCGTAGCGGCGGAAGCGTTCGGTAACGAAGAATTCTCTGATTTTATGTGAATTTGGCCGTTCGTTGGAGTTCGGTCGTGCCTTACATCGCCAAGAGCCTGGAAGCCCTGGACGCCCCTGCCGGTCCGTTCCAACGTCTTACGGAACTGGCCTGCACGGTTTTCGATGCGCCCGCTGCCGTCGTCACCCTGGTTAGCGGCGACAACGCCGTCCTCTGGTGCAGCGATCGTGAATTGGTTCGAAGTCTGCCGCGCGAGCGCACCCTCGGCGACCGTCTGCTGCGCCAGGGCAAGGGCGCCGTCCTCGTGGTCGAAGACGGTCTGGCGGACCCCGCAGCGCGCAATCATTTCCTGGTTGCGCCCCCTTATAATCTGCGTTTCTACGCTGGCGTGACGATCTGCGGCCCGGACGGTCGGCCGCTGGGCGCGTTTGGCGTCATGGATCGCAAACCCCGCCCTCAGCCCTCCGACGCTCAGATTGCGACGCTGCGCACGCTGGGCGCCATGGCCGAAGACATCATCGCGTCGCTGGAAGTCGGTCGCGTCAGCGATGAGCGCCACGGCACGCTGGAGTTGATCGAAAACATGGCCGGGGTCGGTCATTGGCGGTTGGAACTGGCCAGCGGCAAGGTCCACTGGTCCGACGAGGTGTTCCGCATCCACGGTCTGGATCGCAAAACCTTCGATCCCCAGGTCGATTCGGCCATCGACCGTTATCACCCCGACGACAGGCCCGGATTATTGGCGGCGATCGCACACTCGGCCGAAACCGGCGATGGCTACAAAATGCGTCTTCGGCTGATCCGCGCCGATGGCGAGGAGCGCGCGGTTCTGACCCAGGCGCGCGCCGAACGTGACGACGCCGGGGTCGTGAAGGTCCTTTACGGCGTGTTTCAGGATATCACGGACCAGCAAGCCCAGATCGCCCGCGCTCAGCGTGACGAGGCGCGCTATCGGCTATTGGCTGAAAACGTGGGCGACGTGATCACCCGCGTTCGCCCGGACGGCACCAGCAAATACATCTCGCCGGCGATCGAAAGCCTGCTCGGCTGGACCACCGAAGAGATGAACGGCCGGCCCATGGACTATGTCCATCCTGATGATCGGGAGATGGTGACCCGGGCCGTGCTGGGAACCATCCACACCAAGGAGCCGTGCCGGCTGGAGCACCGCGCCCTTCATCGCGACGGTTCGATCGTCTGGGTCGAATGCACCTTCCGCGCCCTGGCCGCCGAGGCGGCCAAGCCGTCGGAGGTGGTGGTGGTCATCCGTGACATGACGGATCGCAAGATCCTGGCCGACGAACTGGTCACCGCGCGCGACCGGGCGGAGGCGGCGGCGGCTGCCAAGAGCGAATTCCTGGCGAACATGAGCCACGAACTGCGCACGCCTCTGACCAGCGTCATCGGCTTTTCCAACCTGCTGAAAGCCAGCGAGGCCTTGCCCGAGGCCGAGAAGGGCTTTGTCGCGCGCATCGCCACGGCCAGCGAGGCCCTACTGTCGGTCATCAACGACGTGCTGGACTATTCCAAGCTTGAAGCCGGCATGATCGAGTTGGAGCCCCAGCGTTTCGACCCGGCTGCCCTAGCGCACGAGACGGTCCAGATGATGGAGGCCCAGTGTCTGGCCAAGGGTCTGGCGCTGAACGTCGATCTGGCGCCGGACTTGCCGGACCGCCTGATGGGCGACCAGGCCCGTCTTCGACAGATCCTGCTGAACCTGCTGGGCAATGCGGTGAAGTTCACCGGCCAGGGCTCGGTCAGTCTGTCGGTCGGCGGGGCATCGGAGGCAAACGGCGCCTGGCGTCTGACGGCCGAGGTGACCGATACCGGCATCGGCATGAGCCCTCAGACCCAAGCCCATTTGTTCGAACGTTTCTCGCAGGCGGATCGGTCGACGACCCGGCTCTACGGCGGCACCGGCCTGGGGCTGGCGATCTCGCGGCGGCTGGCGCGGGCGATGGACGGCGATATCGTCGTCACGAGCCAGTCCGGCCTGGGATCGACGTTCAAGGTGACCGTCCCGCTGCACATCGCCGAGGGCGGATCGGAGGCCGAGGGACCGCGCCTCAGCGTCATGCCCGAGGGCCGCGTGTTGATCGCCGACGACGCACCGGCCAACCGCGAACTGATCAGCGTCATCCTTGTCGGCATGGGACTGGAGGTCGCTACCGCCAGCGATGGAGCCGAGGCGGTGCATGCGGTGCAGTCCGAAGTCTACGATCTCGTCCTGATGGATATGCAGATGCCGGTCATGGACGGCCTGACAGCCACGCGCGAGATTCGCCGTATCGAGCAGAGCGGAGGACGCCGACTGCCGATCATCGCCCTGTCCGCCAATGTTCAGCCGGACCAGATCCAGCTGTGTCGCGACGCCGGCATGGACGACCACCTGGCCAAGCCGCTGCAGTTGCCCGCCCTGGTCGCCACCCTATCGAAGTATCTCGACAAATCGAACGCTACGATCGCGTCAGATACGACTGCGCCCGGTCGTTTCGCAACGCACTGAAGGCAAGGCCCAGACAGCAAAAAGCCCGCCGAAGCGGGCTTTAAATGGTACGTCCTCTCGGGCTCGAACCGAGGACCCTCTGATTAAAAGTCAGATGCTCTAACCAACTGAGCTAAGGACGCACACTTTAGAAACAATGACTTAGGTGTCTCTACGCAAACCCGGTTTGTCGCCGGTTTGCGAGGCGGGTTTCTGGTTCATTCTCGACAAGAGGTCAAGGGCGACAGCGTCGCCGGAGACGTATTTTGTCAGCAGGGCGTCAACGGCGGCCTCAGACCAACCCATGATCGTGGCGATATCCCGCTTCGGTGAGCCCGCGAGGAATAACCGGGTTGCAGCGGTCCCGCGCAGATCGTGGAAGCGCAGACCGGTGATTCCAGCATCAGCCTTTGCGCGGCCGAACATCGTCTTGAAACCGTCCGTGGTCCAAGGCTTGCCGAGACTATTGGTCAGGATCACGAGATGCTTTCTCGGTGCCGCGTCCAATAGG
Source organism: Brevundimonas sp. UBA7838 (assembly GCF_002500885.1). NCBI lineage: Bacteria > Pseudomonadati > Pseudomonadota > Alphaproteobacteria > Caulobacterales > Caulobacteraceae > Brevundimonas > Brevundimonas sp. UBA7838. The sequence goes on along the minus strand of NZ_DLTK01000126.1, from coordinate 11,775 downwards.
GCTCGGGCGGTCGGCGTCAGAGGCACGATGACCTGGCGCCCGCGCTTTGCCGTTCGCCACACTATCCCATGCTCACCGATGGCTCCCCATGGGAGGTTCAGCAGATCGGCCATGCGCAAGCCGGTCTCGGCAGCGAGGCGGATCGCAAGACCGACTTCGGCGCCAGCCTTCGAGAGCACCTTTGCCAAGTCTTCCTCGGTCCAAATCAGATCCGACCGATCCGCGCTATGAAGACGCTCAACGTCTTCCGTTGGACGGGCCTCAGTCAGGCCGCGCCCTCTCGCCCATTTGAACAGGCGGCCCACGGTCTGGAGCGCGTAGTCGGCTGCGCGAGGGCGATCGGCCCACTCGTCGCGCCAGTCCAGCAGCTCAACCTTCGCCTTTGGCTGTTCGAACAGGCTGACCTTCCAGTCCCCAAATTCGTCGGAGAAGGATTTCAGGTATCGGGTATATTCAGCCTTGCTTGTCTCTCCCAGCTTGGCCCATTCGGGAGACATCTTGAAGGCGGCGATCAGGCCCCGGATGTAGGCCTTGCTATCTGCCTGGCGCACCGGCCTCCGCGCGCGCTCTATCCGGTCAAGCGTTTCCGGCCGGCCCAGCTCGGCCTCCATGGCGCGATTGGCGGCGTCCAACGTCCGCCCTTCAGCACGCGCAACCATGTCTCCGCCCCGGTAGGCATAGGCATAGATAGCCACGCGGCCGTCGCTAAGCCGCTTCGTGGCCTTGTGAAGTCCGACCAGCCTTGCGCGCACGCCTGCGCTCCCTCGCCTGTTCCAGTTCGTCATCTGCGCTCTCATTGGCGGCTTGGGTCAAGACCTTCACGGTGCCATCGGGCGCAACCTCGACGCCGGTGACGGTCAGGCCGCACTTCTGAAGCGACCGGACCATCTTGCTCACGGAGGTTCGTTGCGTGCTCATCCCTCCCCCTTCCCATTGCGGGCGAGGAAGGCGAGAATCTTACCGAGCGTTCGGTCGATAGACAGGAGCGTCAGCATGATCCCCAACAACAGAAATGCGATTCCGATCATTTCGCACCTGTCGGGGCGGCGGGAAGCTCTTCGAACCTGACGAACGGATTGGCGTAAAGATCGCCCTCGTTCACCCAGGCCAAGACGGTGTCTCCGCGCTTGTAAGTTTCGCTGCGTCGAACAGCGTCCTTTTGCTCCTCCAGAGTCGCACCACGCACGCGCACAATGTGAACCGGTCGTCCCGGAAGCCCGCCCCCTGGCAGCGGCGATGCGGGGGCGGCTGCTAGCATGGCTCGGTAAGTGAACAACGCCATTTCGGGCCATGACACACAGGTCTGTTCTGCTCGCTGAGCAGCTTTCACGCCGTCCGCGACCATCGCCTCAGTCGGCTCCACAGGCACCAGGCGCAGCGCATCGGTGGGGGCTTCATTGCTCACGGCTGTTTCTCCTGCTGTAGGGCGGCGCGGGCGCGAGCGTTTCCGACCTGACCAAGAGAGATCAGCACTCGTCGCAGATAGTTTTCGTGCTCTGGATCGGGGCTGTTTGTCGGCTGGGGTTTCTGCGTTCCGATGTCCCGCAAGTCGTCAGTCGCTCGCTCCAACGCCTTCGCCAGCCTATCCGCTCGGGCTTCGGCTGCGGTGGCGCGGTCGTTGGCAGCGAGCGACACCTTCATGTTGATCGACCTCGCGATTGCCGCACAGGTCGCGTCAGACAGGCCGGGCGCGCCATTTCGGATGCTCTCGTAGGCGAAGCGATACGTTTCGCTCAGACCCACGTCTCCCAGCCCCGACGTGTTCGCGTTAGAGTCGGTCATGCGTCACCATCAAGAATGTCTTGACGTGCGATCAGGCCGGTCGAGTTATTCCAATACATGCCGGGAAGCGGGCCTCCCGGACCTTGGACGTGACCATATCCACGCCGCTCAAGGTTCTTGGCGGTAGCGTAATGCGCGCCGTTAAAAAGCTCGACGCCGCACCCTTCCTCACCAGTCAGGTCGTCGGGGTCGCTTGCGAGAATCATTTCGCGCTGCGCGTTTGTGAAGTCCGTCATGCCGAACCCCCTTCCTTCGCGGCGGTCGATTTCAGGGCGGCTTCAACTGCGGCGCGGGGCAGCCAGATGACTAGGCCTAGGTCGGCTGTTCCGTTCAGATCGCATGTTTGGTCAGTGCCGAACGTGATAGTCGTTCCCTTTTTGGCGCTGTAGTTGAGGTCGCTGGCGCATTGGTCGAGGTTCTGAAACCGAACCTTGTCGTCGCCCACGGCTAGGATCAGATCGCTCATTTTCATGACCGCGATTCCGACGTCAAAGCAGCGCGGGCTTCGGCGACTGCATCATCCGCGCCTTGATCGCCCGCACGAATGACCCAAACCATGCCGCGCTCGCCCTGAACAGGCCTATCGAACCACGACACCAAGTCGGTGAGCGCAGACCGCACCCTGTCGGCATCGGCGGCGGGGGTCGGGGATGGGTGGGCGCGGGCGTGTCCAGCGATAGCGCGAGCCAATGCGATCCCGTCGTCAACGGTAGCGAGTTGGGCAATCACACGCGTCGGCTCGCCCTTCGCGGCGAGGATCAGATATTGACCCGACGCCTCGGGGCTTTCTTCTCTCGACCTCGCATCTTCCAGAAGCTGGGTGCTGCACTCCCCGGTCCAGATTTGGGAGCCATCTGGCAGATCGATGACGATACCGACTGCGGCTCCGTCCTCTTCTTCGACGATGAAAGTCTCACGCCACGCCACAGGCACCCCCGCCGCCCCTTCTTTGAGCGCCTCGGCTCGGTCGGGGGTGGTGGAGAGGGCAGCACGTGCAACTGTTTGAGCCTCTTCAGCGGTCAGAGCAGGCTCTACGGTGATGTCGGTTTGGCAGTAGCCAGAGCGGTACTGCTGTTCACCAGCAATACGCTCAAGTGCTTTCAACCAAATGTCGTAGCGTCCAGCTCCGGCCATGAACGCATCGACCATTTCGTCAGCGGAATAGTCCCTGTCAGCCGGATCGCATTCGACGTGCTGATTGAGCCACGACCACGCGGCATCCTCCCCCTTCTGCCCTCCCAAGGCGAGGGGGCGGGCGGATAGGAGGGCGCGCAGGTCGGAGGTTGCGACCATGACCGACCCCATATTGCTCATCTCCGCCTGGTCGATGTATCCCTGAACCCGAGCCAAAGCATCCCGCGTCTCTCCGCTCGGTTGGGGGCGGATGGCCAAATAGTCGCGCAGGACTTGCCGGGCCGGTTCGTGATTGCACGCCTCAATCCATTGCTGGACCTCGCGCTCTGTCATCGGCTCCGACCCGCTCGCTTCGACCGGAGCGGTGGGGGCGAGGCGGAAGTTGTCGATCACTCGTCCGACGCGCTTCGCCATTTCGGCTGCTTCCTGCTGCACCACCACGGCGACAGTGATGCCCCCGTCCGCGACGACATCATTCCAGTCGGGAGTCAATGAGATGCCGTGCAGCCACCCCTTGAGCGTATGCAGATCGGCCAACGAGGCCCAGTCTTCAGCCGACAGCGGGCCGGGTGTGGGGGCTTGGGTCACGAGCGATGCTCCTGGTTCTGACTGTTTGCGGGGCTGTCTTCTCCGGTGGGGCTTAGGGCGTCGCGGGCGGTTCGGCCGCACAGCTGATCGTCGCAAGGCACGTCGTCCCCATCGACCGACATGGCGCAGCGGCCCGGCTCACAGGAGCAGGCGTAGAACTTCAGCGCTGCGATCAGCCGCGCGTTGTTGGCTTGTCCCTGCTTCTCCCCCATCAGACGCGGGCCTCCGATTGGGCGACAGGCAGATCATCCCAGCGGTAGATGTGCGGCTTCGCGTCAGGCAGAACCTCGCCCGTCTCGCGGCTGACGATCGGCGAACCTTCGAGGCATGCGGCATGGCACGGCCCCATATCCACGTCAGTGGCGCAAAGGTCTGGCCCTTTAATGGGCTCACCGCAGATGTCGCAGTGTCCGTCTTCAAGCGATGTGATGGTCTGGTCAGACATCAGGCGGCTCCCTGATTTGCGGCGCGGGTTGCAGCAGCCTTCGCCCTGCCCTCGGCCATGTTTGCGGACTTGTTGGCGAGGCGCTGAAGCTCGCCGTCGTAGAAGGCCTGGGCCTTGGCGCGGGCCTCGTCCTCGGTTGCCGCGTGGATGACGACCGGGCTCCAACCCAGCTTCAAACCGCCCTTGGACGGCATCGGCATTTCGATGCGGGCGATGGCCCCATCGTTGGCGCTCATGAAGGTGACGATCCTCATTGCGAGCCCTCCCTGTTGGAGGAAGAGGCGGCATAGGCGCGGATGATCGGCATGGCGGGCTCGTCGGTGGTGTAGGCGGCGTGGAGATCGCGGCAGAAGTCCGCGACGCGGTCACCGAGGCCGAGGCGGTCCCAGAACTTGCGCTGCCCGCCGGTGTCGCAGCTGTTCGCCGCGTGGCGGTGGTGCCAGGCACAAAGGGGCGCGCAGCGGTGGTCGTGAACGCGCGGGCCCAGGCCCCCTTCCCTCCAGCCCTTTGAAGCGATGGCCAGCTTCTGGTGCGCGGCCTCGATCGGGCCGGGTTGAGCCGGTCGGCCTTCGATCAGGCAGGCGATGCAGTCGGTGTCGACGTGCAGCCAGGTCATGAAACCCGGATCGACCTGACGCGGATCGCGCTGGCCCTGCGCCTCGGGCTTGAATGACCGCAGGCGCATGCCGGGCTTGAAGGTACGAGTTCGCGCGGCCTTCTTCTCGGCCTGAAGGCGTCGAAGGTCGGCGTCGATCTGCCAGAGAGGGCGTCCCATCAGGCAGCCCTGTGCGGTATGGGGGCGTCATCGTTCGCCGGCGACGTCACTCCGGTCAGCAAACGCCGCCGCTCCTGGTCGCCCTCTTTCGTCAGCCTGACGCAGAACGGGCGGACGGGAACATTGCGAGCCGGCCACGCCGCCGCCGCCTGCGTTGCGATGAGAAAACCCTCCTCAATCATGCTTAGGATCAAGGCCTCAGAGAAGGCTGGCTTTTCGCGGCCCGGCTCCGGATCATCGAAGGTGACGCGAAACGACTGGCCTGCGAAAGCAGCGCGCTGAAGCGAGCGATTGCCGTTGAGGGCCGTCAGCACTTCGGCCTGGGCGGTGGTGATGATGCGGTGATCGCGGATCATGCCGCAGCCGCCTGATCGAATGTGACCTGATAGGCGTCGTTCAGCGCCTTGCCGATCTCGGCGCGCTGCTGCCATGGGCACCACTTCAAGCCGATGGCATTGACGGTGGTCAGGTCGGCGAGCTGCTTGGCGGTGGTGGCCAGCGCTATCCGGCGCAGCATAGCCGCGCTCCACGCCTTCCAGTCCGCCGCCTGCAAGTCGTCAGGAAGGAACAGGATCTCGGCATAGTCCACGTCCTCGACATAGTCGGGCATGGTGTAGGGGCTGAGCGCCGGGTCGTTGGCGACGACGGCAACAGCTTCCGGGGACGGCTTGTTCGGCGCGTCCCCGGCCCTGGCTGCTGAAACGGTGCCGTCCGTGACCCATGCCAGCGCCGCGAGCACCTTCTGAGCGAAGGCTTCATCGTCGGCGACATAGGCGGACAGGTAGAGGACCGGGACGCCGGCGATCTCATCGCTGCGGCGCCGATCAATCCGGACGGTGGTCGGGCCGAACAGTTCGATGTCCCGCTTCGGCGTTCCGACGGTGGTGATGTTGAAGTCCAGCATCAGGCGTAGGCCTGTTCGGTGTGTTGCGTGCGGAAGGTCTGCGCCTCGCCGGACAGACGTAGCGACCGGGCGCGCTTCCAAGCCGCGCACGTAGCCGCGTGCTCCGTCCAGGCGGCGAAACGCTCGACATGCTGCTCGCCGTGGCGATCCAGCCACGCGAGGCGGGCAGTGTATTTGATCAGGCTCTCGGCGTGGGCCGGGCGGCGGAAAGGGATAATCTCAGCAGTGGCGGCGCGAAGGGACATGGCGGTCTCCGTTGATGGAGAGACTGTGCACGCGATGCACAATCCGTGTCAAACATTATTTGCATGTGGTGCACATCGCCTACGCCAGAAACGGTCGCACATGGCAGCAGAGGGACTCGACATCAGTTCGCGCCACTGGAATCTCTTTGTGCATGATGCGAACGATCTACTGCGTTCAGCCCTACCAAACGTCGGCCGGCAGGCTGGTGAAGGATCACATGCGCCGGCTGCTCAGCCGCGACGCCGCCATCCGCGCCGCCCAGTCCTGCAAAGGCTATGCAGCGGGCGTTGTCGTCTATCGGGTCACCGGATCGCCGGAGGCCGATTTCTGGATGGATCCTGTGCTGATCGCCAGCTCTGGCCAGGTGCCGCCGGATGCCGCCTAGACACACGCTCTCGGTGTGCATAGCCTGAGCACGTTCACCCTCAGTGGACCGGCGGCCCAGCAGCCTACCCAGCTTGTCCCTTTGGGGGCTGGGTCGCCAATCATCCCCTCACCATTGCGCTAGACTCATCCGACGGCTGTGCTAGATCGCTGGTATGTCGGGGCAAAGGGCTCCGCTAAATTGATCCTGGGGGGATCACCTATGAAGAAGACCATCATCACGGCCGCCATCGCGGCCGCCGCGCTCACTTCTGCCTGCACGACCACTGAGAAGGTGAGCGTCATGCAGCCCGGCGACCGCGCCATGACCTGCACGCAGCTGAAGGAAGAGTTCGCCAAGCTGGACGCCATCAAGCGCGACGCGGACAGCGACAAGGGCGTGAACGGCGCCAACGTCGCAGCCGTCATCCTGTTCTGGCCTGCCGCCGCCGGCAACTACCTGAACGCCCGCGACGCGCAGCAGCTCGTCGAGCAGCGCCGCACCCACCTCATGTCGTTCTACAACGACAAGCAGTGCGACAACCCGGCCAACGCCGACCTGCGCCTGATGGTCCCGAACGCGCTTCTCGCGCCGATCGGTCAGGGCGGCCTCTAAGCCCTAACCACAGGCTAGAACGACCAACGGCGGCTCCATAAGGGGCCGCCGTTTTGGTTTGTGAATTGAAATTGTTGGCTATCCCTTGGGGATGGATGGGTCGTTGTCGGTTGACCCTGAGGCGATTCGGGTAGGCAATTAGGGTTGCGCGAGAATCGCTCGCGAGTTCGGACAGAGGGCCCAGCTTGAGACCCTGACCCTCTGCCCTTCACCTCTGCCTCGCTAGAGGCATCACATAAGGATAGATTTATATGACCCCCGATTCCTCGAAAGTCCAGCCTGGCACCCAGCTAGCGCTGATACCGCACGACTATCAAGGCCAAGTCATCACCCAGCGATCACGAGACGGCTACATCAATGCAACTGCGATGTGTCGGGCGACGGGAAAGCCGTGGTCAGAGTATCGACGCCACACCAAGACAGTCGAGTTTTTCGAGGCGCTAGCGCTGGACATGGGTATTTCCCAGACCCAGCTCGCGCTGACAGTTTACGGTACGCCTGGAGGGGATGCGCGAAACCAAGGCACATGGGTTCACCCCCAAGTCGCGGTCCATTTAGCTCAGTGGCTCTCACCGCAGTTCGCGGTGAAGGTCAGCCGATGGGTGACCGATTGGCTCTCCGGCCGGGGCAAAAACGAGGATGCCTGGCAGCAGTTCAAAGATCGCATAAGCCTTACCCACAACAGCGTGCCTGCAGGCTACTTCTGCATCTTCCATGAGACGGCCTCGGTATATGCGTCACTTATCGAGAGCGGCGTAAATCCCGGCACGCGCATGATCCTCGACATCAGCGCCGGGTTGCACTGGGGCAATCATTGGCGTGATCAGAACCTTGCTTCGAAATACGGCCCTGCGCGGAAGTTTGACCACTACTACCCGGACTACTTCCCCCAATCGATTTCCAACCCACAGAAGCCGTGGTGCTATCCTGACGCAGCTTTGCAGGAATTCCGCCGCTGGTTGCGGCAGACGTATGAGCCGGTAAAGCTGCCCGCTTATCTCAACGACCAAGTCAGGCAGGGCAAGATCGCCTCAAACGACGCCAATCAAGTGCTGTCATACCTCGGCGAGAAGGCCGCTCAGCGAATCCTACAATAAGGCAATTCGGCCCCGGCTTCGGCTGGGGCCACCCCTCCCAGAACTATAAGGCTGTCAGCCCTCGGTGCCCGTCTTCAAGCCGCTCAGCATTCTGAGCGCGACCGGACGTTGCGCCGCCGGGATCTGATCGTAGATCGACCAGATGCCCTCCGGATCTTCGGGATTGCGCATGATCAATGACGGCACGTCGGTCCCGTAGACCTCGGCCAGAACCTCCAGAAGGCGCTGGTTGTAAGGCACCTTGAAGCTTTCAATGCGGCTCAGCGTCGAATGGCTCAGCCCGATCTTGTTGAGATCGACTTCCTCGCCCTCGGCAACGATCCGGTCCTCGTAAAGCGCCTCAGCTTTATCGCGAACTCCCTGCAGCGAAAGCCCAGAGGCCTTCCGCCATTGACGTAGATAGTGCTTTGGACGGTCGGTGTGCGACATATGCACATTGTCTCGCGCGACCGCCAGCGCAGCCAGCGGCCACCGTGCACAATGCTCTTGACCTTGAATGTGCATCAGGTGCACATTGACGACATGACGCAGACAAAACTCGCACGCTGGATGGGAGGCGACCGCGACGACCTGTGGCTCGCCGCAGTCCTGGGATGCAGCCGATCCCAGGCATCTCGTGTCCGGCGCGGCAAAAGCCGCCCTTCCCCTGCTGGCGCCTTCGAGCTTGAACGCGTCACGCGAGGCAAGGTCAAAGCGGCCGAACTCTTGGCAAATTCCATCCCGGCTAATGACCAAGTCCCTTCTGCGGAGGCCGCATAGATGGCCTTCGCCACTTCATCGCGCGGGCTGCGGAGCCCTCGTGCGGTGGTCCCCGCCGGGCAGTCCCCCGCCCCTCCCCCGGCGCCCGGCGGGGTTTCCCAATGCTGATGCGACGCTTCAATGCCTGGTTCGAAGACCGGCTGGCTGTCGCCATCGGCCTCGCCGCCGATTTGCGGGCGGTGGTCGATCATCCTCGCTGCGGTGGTTTCCGCGACGCCACCCCGGAAGAGGCCGCCGCGATTGGTCAGTTCCTGAGCGAACACGGCCTCACGCCCCGCTCGGCAACCGTCGTGCCCTTTCCCGCCGCCAACGATCGTCACCCGAAGTCCCCGCCTGAACCGCCCCGTCCGGCGGCCTGATCTGTCTAACCCGTCCACCTGCAACCTGTGCCGTTGCAAACCCTGGAACCCTGCAATGTCCCGCATGATCGAAACCGGAGAGGTCAAGGCGCTCTTCCGCCAGCTGGTGAAGGCCGCCGGCGGCGTCGAGGCTGCGGCCGTCGACCTGAAGATCAGCCATCAGCGCGTGTCTCACCTTCAGAACGCCAACAACGAGGACGAGCCGACCTTCCGGCAGATCCGGGTGCTGGAAGTCGCTGCCGGCGCCGCCATCGTTTCGGGCGCCCAGTTCCGTGCCATCGAGGGCGCCGCGCCTGATCCCATCGCCGCCGCCGTCGTCGAGAGCGTGGCCAGCAGCGCCGCCGCTCTGCGCCTGGTGCACGACATGGATGCCGACGGCCATCGTGACGCCGCCGAGGTCCGAGCCGTGCAGGAGGCCGCTGCCCGCAATTTGCGTGAGGCTCGCGAGCTGAATGATGCAGCCGCAGGCCTGAAACCGGGCGAGGTGGCGTGATGATCGGCGAACTGCTGTCGCGCCTTCATGCCGGCTTTCTGGCCCTGCTGCATCGGGAGCGTCTGATCTGATGCCCTGGGCGCGGTGCAGGAACTGCGGATGCTTCCGCGAGCCGGTGCGAGACGCCGACCTGTTCGACGCGCCCCTGCCCATGCCTGCGGTCGATGACGCATTTGCCGCCTTCCATCGCCAGTCCCAACAGCGCGAACGCAACGCCGCCGCCCGAGGCGCAGACCGACAGGTCGGCAGGGAGCGCAGAGCGCGCCGCGATTTCACCCTCAAGGCCCTTCGGGGCCGATCCTTCGGAGCCTGACATGACCGACACCCCGCAAGAGCCCCACACCGATGTCCTGACGTCGACGTCTGCCGGCCGCCTTCGCACCATCATCGAACGCTTGGAGCGCCTCGAAGAGGACAAGCAGGCCGTCATGACCGACATGAAGGAGGTCTTCGCCGAGGCCAAAGGCGAGGGCTACGACGTGAAGGTGCTGCGCAAGGTCCTGCGCACCCGCAAGATCGACAAAGCTAAGCGTCAGGAAGAGGACGCGATCCTCGATCTGTATCTCTCCGCTCTGGGCGAGGTCTGATCAGCCATGTCGATCAGCGTCAACGCTTCAGCTGCGCTGGCGGGCGCCGGGTCGTTTGCGACCTCGCGACGTGGTGCCGTGGGTTACGATGAGATCGCCCAGGCCCGTGCGGCGCTGGGCAGTCGCGCCACAGCCGCCCAGGTCGCCAAGATGATCGGCCGCTGCGAGGCTGACGTGCGGCCATTCATGGCATGCCGCTCGGAGATCGAAGCTGCCCAGGTTCTGGTGACGTTGCGTCCTGTCGCCCCTGATCCGCAAACGCCTCGCCAATCCCGAGACGACCAGCACTTCTCAGACCTATGGGAACAGGGCGTGAAGACGGCGGCGCTGGCGGCACGCTTCGGCCTGTCGGACAGCGGCATCCTGCATTGGGCTGCGCGCCTCGGCCTGAAGTCCAGGGCGATCAAGAGCGATAAGGTCATCTGGACGCCTGCACTCGACGAGATCGTCAAACGTGACTTCGTGTCAGGCGACAAGACCGCAGCCGAGGTCGCATCCGCCATTCCCGGCGCCACGAAGGCTGCCGTGATCGCCCGCGCCTTCCGCAAGGGCTGGTGCGCGCCGACCCACGAGAAGGTCGCCGCATGAACCGGCACCGTCAGAACCCCGAATCCGTCGCGATCCAGCGCATCGACAGCGGCAAGCGCCGGTCGGAGGATCGGGCTCGTGAGGCCCAAGTGCTGGCCCACGCCCGTGTGGCGACGGTGGTGGCGATCATGGCCGTGCCGGCGAATGACCGCGTCCGACACATGGAAGGGATGCTGGACGCCATCAGGGAGCAGCTGACCGCCAGCCTGGACCCTGCCGGCGCGTCGTCGATCATCGCCGCTAAGGCCCAACAGGCCATCGTCAGCGGCGTCACGGCCCGCGCCAGAGCCGAACAGCTATTCCAACGGAGGGAAGCATGACCCCTCACGCCTCTACGCCCGGAGACTACGCCGCCGCCCTGCTGAAACGCGGCTATGGCGTGCAGTCGGTGGCGATGATCTGCGGCATGCACGTCGACACGGTTCGGCCCATGGAGACGCTGCGTGCCCAGCGTCCCACCTACAGCCCGCCGCCCAAGCCGTCATTCAAGCCGGTGGGCGTCGCTGAACAGGCCGGACAATCGCCTAGGGAAGCCTACAGGGCCATACTTGACGCCGTCGCCAGTCGATACGGCCTGAAGGCCGAAGACCTGACGTCCAAGCGGCACACACGGCGGTTCGCATGGGCCCGGCATGAGGCCATGGCGATCATCAAGGACCGCTTCGGCCTGTCCCTCCCCCGCATAGGCGCTCTGTTCGGTGGTCGGGACCATACAACCGTCCTGTCAGGCATCCGCGCCTATGAGACCCGCCGCGCCTGGTGCGACGTGGTCACGGCCTTGGCGGGGTTCGCATGAGCACGGTGGTCTACATCCGCGCCCTGATGGATGCCGGTCTATCGGCTGCTGACGCCCTGAAGGCCGCGGAGGTCTACGAAACCATGCAGCCCACCCGGTCCAAGGGCGCCGAGCGGACGCGTCGTTGGAGAGAGCGTCACGCAGCGTCACAAAGCGTCACATGTGACGGTGGTGACGCTTGTGACGCCGAAACCGTCACCGACCAAACCCCTTCCCTCTCCCCTTCCCCCCAGACCCCCCAAC